>JAQGKG010000293.1 GCA_028290245.1 Devosia sp.
GCTGGGCGAATACGTGATTGGGTGCTCTAGCGGAAATCCCCGGGCGCAATTGCGCCCGTGGGGGAATTCGCTCCTTAGCGCTTGCGAGCCTTGCGGGCGGCGTAGCGACGATCGCGATCTTCCTTGCGTTCGACTTCCTGAGCTGCTTCGGTTTCCGCAGCCTTCACGGTCTCCAGCTCGGCGTCGACGCGCGCTTGGGCTTGCGCTTCAATCAGTGCTGCCGCTTCGGCCAGCTTCCGCTCGGCTTCGACTTCCTTGGCGCGCAACTGCTCGGCCTGGCGAACTTCGCGCGCTGCAGCGGTGGCTTCTTTCTCGGCACGCTTGCGGTCGAGCTCAGCCTGATCGGGCTTGGGCGCCGACTTGATACGCTCGAGCAGCTTCTTTTTAGCGCTCAGCGCCGTGTCGCGGCGATCGGCGAAGGTGTTTTCTTTCTCATGCTTCATGGGTAGGCCTCAGTTCGTTACGCAATGAATGGTCTCAGTAAACCAATCTGGCGCAGATGAGTACCACTGGATTTAGCGAAGTTGCAGCGGGCCGCTGTCCGCCCACTGGGTTACGCCAGTTCAATCTTCGCGGGCTTCGGTGGCCTTGGTGATAGCCAGATCCTGTAATTCCAAGGCGGCGTCGGGTGACTTGTCGACGATGCTGATCATGGCTGCAAAGGCGGCGAGACGGATGTCTTTCTTGGAAGCCTTTGGATGGGCTTTGCCGATTTCCTTTTGCAGCTGCTTTGAGGTCATGCCTGGCTTTGCGAGGGACAGGAGGGTGGCCTCGATATCGCTTTGCTTGCTCATGAAATTGCCTTTGTCGGTTTCAATCGAGCAGACATAGGCCAATCCTACTGTCACAATCAAAGGTGAAATACCCAACGGCCGCAGGCGCACTTAGCGATTAGTCAGCCACATCGGTCATTGGGCTGAACCTAACAAGCCGAACCGGGTCATGTCGTAGGCTTGCCTTTACTGCTTCATATGCAAGTAAAATCCCCTGCGGCGATGTTGGGGCGAGGATCACTCTCACCCCAACATCAGGCACACTAGCTGCCGACGATACCGCCGTCGCGCTTGGTCAAGACCACCAGCGAAGGGCGGGCTGGCATGGCGTCGGCGAAGTCGGGCCAGGATGTGCCGGCCTCTTCGAGCGTTTCGGCGTCTTCCATGTCATCGATGCGCAATTCGCCGGGATGCTGCACCGACATGAACAGGCTGGTGCCATCGGGCGTGAAGGTCGGCGAGCAGGCTTCGGCGCCGGTTGGCGGGATGTAGAACAGGCGGGGCAGTGCGCGGCCGGGGCCTTCGGTATCCATGGCATAGACCGCGTCGGCGAGGCCACCGGGCGGTGGACCGTCGGTGGTGATCCAGATGCGGCCGGAGGGATCGACGCCGATATTGTCCGGGTCGGTGAACCAGCCGTTTTGGGTGGTGTCGGCGTGGTAGAGGCTCTCATCTTCGGGCTTTGACGGGTCGCCGCAGAGCGCGAAGACGTCCCCGGTGAAGATGTCGGCGGCATGGTCGGGTGCGTCAGGCGCGCCGGGCGGCACCAGTTCGAGCAGGTGGCCATGCGGATTTGGACCGCGCGGATTGGCCGGGTTGACGCTTTCGCCTTCGTCGCCGCCAGCGGGAAGGCGATCTTCGTTTTCGGTCATTGCGACATAGAGTTTGCCGGTGCCGGTATGGGGGATGAAGCCTTCAGGGGCATCCATTGGCGTGGCGCCGACCAGATCGGCAGCCGCACGGGTGTTCAGCACAACGTCGGCCTGCGTCGCAAAGCCGGCTTCAGCGGTGAGAAGGCCTTCGCCCGCTACCAGTGGGACCCATTCCATGGTGCCGTCGCTGGAGAACTTGGCGACCGACAGCGTGCCGTGATCGAGCAGGTCCTTGTTGGCGGCGCGGTCGTCGGGGTTGTATTTGCCCTCGGTGACGAAGCGATAGAGATATTCGAAATCGTCGTCATCGCCCATGAACACCACGACACGCCCGTCTGGCGCGACGCTGACCTGGGCGCCTTCATGGGTCATGCGGCCCAGCGCCGTGCGCTTGACCGGCTTGGCGGTGGGATCCATCGGATCGATCTCGACGACCCAATCGAACTTCATCCATTCATTGGGTTCGTTCTCGAACTTGAAGCGGGGCTCGAGGCGCCACACCGAATAGATGTCGTTCTCGTCTTCGTCCCAGCCCTGGCGCTCGACCAGTTCCTGGTTGCCGAGCGTCGTGTAGTCCCCGGCAAACACGTCCATCGAGCCTTCTTCGCCCGACAGCATGGTGCCCCATGGGGTGACGCCGCCGTTGCAATTGGAAATCGTGCCGAACACCACTGTGCCGGTCGGGTCGGCCTTGGTCTTGAGGCGATCGTCGCCAGCAGCGGGGCCGGAGATCACCATCTCGGTGCCCATGTGGATGCGACGGTTGTATTCGCCGTCCTTGACGACTTCCCACTGCGTACCGACGCGGCGGATTTCGACGATGCTGACG
This sequence comes from Devosia sp., assembly GCA_028290245.1. Classification (GTDB taxonomy): domain Bacteria; phylum Pseudomonadota; class Alphaproteobacteria; order Rhizobiales; family Devosiaceae; genus Devosia. Next base: position 2,475 of record JAQGKG010000293.1, read on the forward strand.
CCGGTCGAAGCCACGACGGTGCGGATCTGCGCATCGGTCAGCTTGTCGCGATAGTCAGCCATGTTGAGGTCAGGGAACATCAGGAAAGGCGAGGCATATTCGTGGCTGACCAGCAGCAGGCCGCGGTCGGACGCGGTGGAGCCGAGCGGCAGTGGCAGGAAGGCGGTGAAGTCGTTGTTATAGCCAAACTGGCGTTCAGCGGCCGGACCGTCGATCATCGCCAGGTCGAAGTCCGGGCTATCGGGGAAGATGGCATCGCCCCAGCGCAGCAGCACCTGGCGGTCGTAGCCTTCTGGCCAGTGGTCCTCTGCGTCGCGTTCGCGGTTGAGCTCGGTGAAGGTCAGCGTCGAGCCGCCTTCGGCAGCGGCCGCACTGCGCACGCCGAAACTGCCGCCAAGAGCCGCAACTGCCGAAGTGGCGAGGAAGCCCTTGAGCAGAGTACGGCGATTGAAGCCTTCGTTCAGCAGGGACCCATAGGTCTGGGCAATGGCACGGCGCGGATTGGGGCGCTCGCGGGTTTTCTGGCGATCGGTCATGGTTAGGTCTCAGGTGGCTTGCTGGAACGATCCATTCCACGCCGAGACGAAGGTTACGTGACGGAAAATTACCGCAAGCCCTCGATCACGGGGCGCCGATAAATAAGCAGAGCCGGGATGGTGGCGAGCAGCAGCGCGGCGACGCCGAAAGCGAAAAGACCGAGTATTTCGGTGCTGCCGATATTGGCTTGCATGGCAACGCCAGTCTGCGTCGCGATGGCGGCGGAGAGACCGGCCGCAAGCCCCCAGCCGAGGCCCAGCCCGGTCGCCGCACCTGCAACGATAAGCACCGCGACATAGAGCCAGACGGTGAGGAAAATGAAGCCCGGTCCGGCGCCGAGCGCCCGCAACACGGCAAAACGCCGTCGCATGAGATCGAGAATGGCGACGATACCGGCAAGGATGGCTGCGACCACCAGAACCTGTGCCACGAGCGTCAGCCCGCTCATGATCCGGGTTACCTCGCCCAGCACATCGTAGAGGGTTGCTAAAATCTCGGCCGGGAAAAAGGCCGTCGAGCGCTCGCTGCCATAGGCGCCGCGAAGGCCGTAGGCCGCGGCGACATCGGCCGGCTTGACCACCACAGCGGGTACGCCGGGCAAGTGTTCCGCGGCAAAAGGCGGACCGATGCGCTCGTCGCCCGGCTTGTGTCCAAGGTCGAGGCCATGGGCCTCCCAATTGTATTCGATGGGCACGATAATGGCGCGATCCCAAGGCGTGCCAGTCGGCTGCATGCGGCCGACTACGGTCAGGTTGGCGTGCCCCTCGGCGCCATGCTCGTGTTCATGGTCACGCTCATCATGGTCATGTTCTTCCGCGTCGATGGCATCGGCGGCGGCATCCGCATCGACCTCGCCATGACCAACAGCCAGTTCCTCGCCGAGCGCATACGGAGACAGCGCGCCGACGACGGCCTCTTCGTGGGCTGCGAAGAGACGCCCTTCGGCCAGCCCGCCTGACAGGTGATCGACGAATGCCGCGATGGTGCCAACTACGGGATCGCCCTCGATATTGTCGCCGAAGCCGATCGGGGCAACGAACTCTGCCTCAGGTTGCGCGAGAAGGTCGGCGAACACCGCTGGATCGAGCAATTCGACGGCGGTCGGCTGCAGATAGACGACCGAGAACAGGATGTCGTTGGCGCTGCCGGGTGCTGCGACGACGAGATCGAACCGATCGGCTGCGCGGGCGCTGCCCTGGCGCAGGGCGCGTTCCTGCGCGCTGATGGTGATGCCCAGCGCCACGGCCAGGGCGATGATGATCAGGAACAGCGCGCTGCTAAAGCGGTTACGGCGATGCATGGCAAAAACCAGCGGCAGCGGGTTCATGACGTCACCATGCGGCCATGGTCCAGCACCAGTTCGGCACTCGCCACGGCGCGCAGATCGGGGTCATGGCTGGCGGCGATGACGGTGCGGCCCTCGGCGGCGAGCCTCGTCAGCACGGCGATCACCTGTGATCCCGCGGCGCGGTCGAGGCTGGCGGTGGGCTCGTCCGCGAAGATGACATCCGGATTGGCCAGCAAGGCTCGCGCAATCGCGACGCGCTGCTGCTCGCCGCGCGACAGCAGACCCGCCTGCCGTCGTTCCAGCGGCACCGCGAGCTCTTCGAGCAGGCTGAGCGACCGGGCTCGTAAAGTCGCCGCGCTCACTCGGCCAAACCAGGCGGGCAGCAGCACATTGTCGAGTGGTGTCATTTCGTCGATGAGGTGGAAATCCTGGAAGATGAAGCCGGCATGCTGGCGGCGCCAGCGGTCGCGCTTCGACTCCGATAGCGTCGAGAGGTCAGAGCCGCCCCAGGCGACGCTGCCGGTCGTGGGTCGCCCCAGGCCCGCGAGCAAGTAGAGCAAACTCGATTTGCCGGAGCCCGAAGCGCCCGAAAGCACGGTGAGGCTGCCCGGCGCGGCGACAAGCGCCCGAATATCCAGCACCTGTTCGCTGCCATACCGCAGCGTCAGTGCGGTTGCCGCAAGTTCAAGACCTGACATGGTGTGGTCCTAGGCGCGACTGTAGGTGACATCCATCAGGCGCAGGAAGCTGACAAAGCCGGTATCCGCATCGGTCTTGAAACCAGTTTCAAAGCGCCCTTCGACCATGATCAGTGTCGAGAACCGCACCACGTCGATCGGGTCGGCCGCATAGGCGACCACGAGATCGGTCGGCCAGTCCGAGGCGTCGTTGCAGAAGGGACAGGTTGCCATCGGCAGCTTGGTCAAGACGAAAAAGCCGACCTCGGGCTTGAGCGGCGGCGCCATGTAGCCGGCGATGCTGATCGTGCTTCCATCGAGCGCAGCCGCTTCGGGCGCCAGTTCCATGCCGCGACTATAGAGGTCGCGGAAGCGCAGCGAGGGCGTCTCGGCTAAAGCGGGACGAACCAGGGCCGGCACAGCAAGGCCGGCAATAGTCGAGGCGATGAAAGTGCGACGATCCATGGCGAATTCCCGTGGTCGAAAATTAGTATAACCGCCGGATCGCTCCGGCGGCAGAGTTTGACGTAAATCTTACTTTGCGCCGCCGAGGCCGATAGCCTTGGCCATCACGTGGTAGATGATGTTTTGTTCGACGACACCGTGGAACAGGTGGGCCCATGGGCCCTGCGCGAAGATGGCGACGTCATCGCCGGCATGGCTTTCCGAACCCATCGGGATCAGCGCCTGCTGCAGGAAGTCGACGTCAGTGGTGTCGACATTGGTAAGATCTGCACGGATGGTCAGTGCCGTATCAGCATCCGAGCCTTCAGGCGCGACAGGAGCTTCGCCTTCATAAACAGCGGCGCCGGGGCCATTCAGGTAGCCAAGGGTGGTGTAGGGCTTGCCGTCATCTGCATTGTCGCCAGCCAGGCCCAGGATCGGGTTGCCGCGTACCGGGTAGCCGGCGATCGAGAACACGTGGCTATGGTCGGCGGTGACGACAATCAGGGTTTCTTCGGGGTTGACGGCATCATAGGCGGCCTTGACGGCTTCGGACAGGGCGACGGTGTCCATCAGGGCACGGGCGGCGTTGCCAGCGTGGTGGGCATGGTCGATACGGCCGGCTTCAACCATCAATACGAAGCCATCCTTGTTCTGGCTCAGCATTTCGATCGACTTGACGGTCATCTCGGCCAGCGAAGGCTCGCCAGCGGCATCCTTGGCGCGGTCGGCTTCGTACTGCATGTGCGAGCCTTCGAACAGGCCGAACAGGTGCTTGGTGGTGGCGGTATCGACAGCGTCGAACTGTTCCTGGTTCCACACATAGGCGCCGTCATTATACTTGGCCTGCCATTCGCCAATCAGGTCATGGCCATCCTTGCGAGCGCCGGTCTTTTCTGGATATTCCGGATCCGCGGTTTCCGCGGTCATGAAGTTGGAGCGGCCGCCGCCGAGGATGACTTCAAAGCCGTCGCCGAAGGACCAGTCAACGAGTTGAGTAGCGATATCGGTGCAGCCGGTGGACTTTTCGCCCTTGGCCAGACCCATATCGTTTTCCCAATCGCGTTCCACGGTATGGGCATAGGTTGCGGCAGGCGTTGCATGGGTGATGCGAGCTGTCGAGACGACCCCTGTGGCCAAGCCGGCTTCTTCGGCGATTTCAAAGATCGACTTGACCGAGCTTGCAGCAAGGGTCGAGCAATCGTCGAGCACGGCAAGCTGGCTGACGCCGATGGTGCCATTGAGCGACTTGACGCCGGTGGTCATCGCGGTGGCGGTCGGAGCGCTGTCGGCGACCTGGCTGTCACGGGTGTAGGTCTTGGATAGTGCGACATAGGGGAGCAGCGTTTCGAACGAGAGGCTGTTGCTCTCGCCATCGACGCCGCGTTCCTGGCCTTCAAAAATACGGGCAGCGGTGATGGTGGGGATCGACATGCCGTCGCCGACGAACAGGATGACGTTCCTGGCCTTGCCGGTATTGGGCTGCTGCGCGACGAGGGCCGCCAGCTGCTCCTGGGCACTGACGAAATAGCTATCACTGGCCTGTGGCAGGGCAGTCTGCGCCAAAGCCGGTGCGGCTAACGCCAGCGTAGAAACTGTCGAAACAAGAACACGTGCAAGTCTGATCATCAGGTGGACCTTTTCAATGCAGACACAAACACAGTGCCGATGCCGAGGATGAACGAGGTCTACCGGCGGATTATAACGGTGGTGTGTAGGCTGAGCCGATTAGCCGTTTCCCACGCGCCGCCAGAGTGCCGGTCACCCGATCCTGTGAGATCGCCGACCGACAGTCTGTGGCTGGGTCACCAAGTGACCAAGGGCGAGCGATGAAGCCACGTGTTGGCTTTGACCTGCTCGACGACGAAACTGGCGACGTCGCCGCGCGCGATGGTCCCGCCATGAAAGGCCGACAGGTTTTCCAGCGTGCGTGGCGAGCCGCGGCCTGGCTTGTCATTGAGCACTGAGGGACGCACCAAAACCCAATCGAGGCCGCTGTCGCGAATGATGGCTTCCTGGCGGTTCTTGTCGGCATAGACGTTGCGCAGCAGCAGCGGATAGATCAGGCGATCGAAGGCAAAGCCGCCGTGGCCGACGCTATCCCCGGCGCCAATACCGGTGATCGCCACCAGCCTAGCAACATGCTCGGCCTGCATGGCGCTAACCAGAGCACGCGTCGCAGTAGAGAGCAGCGTGACCTCCTTGAAAGGGCTGGGTGGCGTGCCCAGGGCGCTGATCACCGCGTCCTGTCCCTTTAGCGCCTGGCGCAGGACAACTTCGTCGAGAGCATTACCGATGACCAGTTTTGCGCCACCGAGTTCGCTGCCCTTTTCGGCGGAGCGTACCAAGGCGGTGACCTCGTAACCCTGGGCGATGGCTCGGTTGACGATCAGACGGCCGGTGCCACCGCTGGCGCCAAGCACCAGTATTTTCGTCGGGCGGCTTTGGTCCTGTAGTGCAGAAATGCTCATGATAGTTCTCCATAAGTGGGACGCCGCTGTAGTGACGGTCCCGTCATTGCAATGGTGTGACAGCGAAGACCGTCTGCCTTTAAGCCGCGGCAGCGATCTCGGTGGCAAATTCGCGATAGGAGCGCAGCGGGCGGCCGAGCAAGCTCGTCAAGCGTTCGACATCGCCGGCTTCGGGCAGCATGCCGTCAGTCAGAAAGCGCTCGCTCATCAGGCGCATGTCATAGGCCATCCAACTTGGCATGAAGCCGCGCAGGTTCTTCTCAAAACCGGCCGTGTCATCGCCGACATAGACGATGGGACGTGCCAGGACATCGGACCAAATGGCGGCAACATCGGCACCGGTCAGCGTGTCCGGACCGACCAGGTTGATCCTGTCGGTGGGCAGGGCAACATCGCTATTCTCGCGGCGGATCAGTTCGAGCGCAGCGATTTCGCCAATGTCGCGGCTGTCGATCATGGCGAGACCCTTGCTGCCGATCGGCATCGGATAGACGCTATAGTTGAGCACCAGGTCGGTAATCGTCAGGTCATTGTTGATGAAATAGGCCGGGCGCAGGATGGTCGCCTCGAAGCCCATCTGCTCGATCATGCGCTCGACGCCGAACTTGCCCGCAAAGTGCGGCACGTTCACATAGACATCGCTGTGGATGACCGACAGATAGACCAGCTTGTTGGCTCCTGCGGCACGGGCGACGTTGAGCGCAAGCAGCGCCTGGGTGAATTCGTCGGGCGCCACTGCATTGAGCAGGAACAGCGTCGAGACGCCGTCGAAAGCGCTGCGCAGGGAGTCGACGTCGAGCAGGTCACCCTGGATCACGTCAACGCCTGCGGGAAAGGCGGCCTTGGCGGGATCGCGGACCAGGGCGCGCACATCGGCGCCACGCTGCACCAGCTGTTCGACGACTTGGCGGCCAACAGTGCCGTTTGCACCGGTTACGAGGATAGTCATGGGGATCACTCCGTTGGATAAGAAGACCCCCTCAATTTAATGATCCACACGACATCCAATAGCCGCTAGATATGGAC
>JAQGKG010000316.1 GCA_028290245.1 Devosia sp.
AGTTGACCAAAATGACGCCAGCAACATGCCCCAAGCGGCCAATGCACCCGGACTTGGCCCTTCGCTGGGCTCGGCAGGCATCAGAGCAATATGTGACCTCGTCTCAACGGTCGCGACTTTGTCGTCAGACAAACGACCGGCTGCAGCTTGCACAGGTCTTGACGGGCAGACATCCCGCTTTCTCGACGCGTTTTACCGCTTGGTGCCTCGTTCCCCATGCTATTTCGGCTGTTCACCAGCCAAGCGATCCGGGTTCGCCCTTGAACGGCCCGATAATGCCAGGGGTGATCCAACCACCATAGAAACTGCCCGGTTGTGGCGTAACGATCGCACCGCCGAGCGTACAGCGATCCATCGGTCCAGCATAAAATGCCAGGAAGCCGGCGATAGGTGTAAAGCTGCCGGTTGGACCGACGTAGCGCCATGCCGCCCGCGCAGCGACCTTGCCGTTCGCTACCACATCAAAATAGTCTGCGCGCCCTTTCCACTCGCACAGGCTGGTGCCTGGCGTTGGCTTAAGGGCGCTCATCTCAATGAAATCAGGGGAAATGTAGTAGACGGGCGGGTGACTGGTTTCGAGAACCCGGAAACATTCAGCCGCGTCCACGATAAGCCTTCCGCCAAAGATGATCTGAACGCGTGTGTCGACACGCTCCAGCCGAGGCGGTCTCGGATAATCCCAGACGCTTTCCTCGCCAGGCAGAGGCTTGATCGGGATGGGTAAACCCACAGTAAGTGCTCCAAACACCGGCAACCTTGCCGTACCCTATCCTACGCGCAAGAGCGCGCTCTGGATTTGGGGGCCGCCTGCTGTTGTTAGATCGAACGCTGCCTCACGCTCATGTCAACTGCCCAAGTTCCTGCCGTTGCGACAGCGCTGGCGAGGTGACAGGATGCCGGCCTGTTCGGGGGCATCATGAAGATCAGACAGCGCACGGGCGGACTGGGAGCCAACGGTTTCCTGTCAAATCGATCCATGACCTGCGGCGTCGCATCGCCGCCTTGGCGGACGAGCTATTCGTCGCCGACGAGGCGTGGGAATTTAACTGCCTCGGGATGTACGAGCAGCCAACTTGGGAGAAGCCGCTAATGGGAATGAAGCCCGTCCGGCGGTCTGGGTTGATCACCCCGGAAGGCCAAATATACTGGAGACAGCCTGGCGATGGCGTCTCGAACAGCGAGTGGAGCAATTGGGCCGGTGTGGCCGAAGAGTTCGTCGATCCCGAGCACATGCCTAAGCCGATCGATTAGGTATCGTCGTAATGGTCCGCGTTTTGTCACCAGCACGTCCTCTGCGGTTTTCTGCATTAGGTGATAGGGCAGCCTCGCGATTCCAGGGGGACCGACTGCGATTATTACTAGGACAAGCCCACTCCGCGCAAACTGAACGGCAGCCTGTACTGTTGACGCTGGTCCGGCAGCCGCCTCGCTATGTGGATCGCGCCCGACGCTCCTGTAGCGCTGCCGAAAGGAATCCTCGTCCTTCCCCACTCGAACAATTAAGCCGCTTTCGACCCGAATTAGTCAGCGGAGCCTGCAAAGGGCGAGTGTCTGCTTTCCGACCACTTCCACCCAATAGCTTCCTGACGCTAGCGACCCCTTTTCGGCTATTGGGGGTAGCGCTCGTGCACTAACGCGTTCCCTTAGTTTAGCAACGGTTTGCCGCCAAAGGAAAGCCCCGCCAGTGGTACTGGCGGGGCCTATCGGCGAACCTGCGGCCGGTCCTTTCGAGGACCTGTCTTCTTTTGCCCTCCGGCGGGCACGAGTCAGTTCAATCCATCGCGGGTCGAATTGATTTTTTCCAACTGGATAAAACCATTTTATCGATCAATGGACACCCGGTAGCCTGTTGAAAACGTTCGATCTTATCGCTGGAAAATAGTGCCTTTGAACCTTACTTGGATAAAAGAATTCAAGCGCCGACCTTTAAAAAACCCAGCAAACGAGGCTAACTAGAACTTGTAGTTGATGCCGGCGCGGACGACGCTGAAGCGCTGGGTCACGTCCTGGCTGCCGACGGACAGGCCGGTGTAGGTCTGGGTACCAAGATCGACATAAAGGTATTCGGCCTTCAGCGAGATGTTCTCGGTGGCCTGGGCCTCGAGGCCGGCACCGACGGTCCAGCCCATGTGGGTGGCGGACTGCGAAGTGGTGACGCCGTTCGCAGCATTGACGCTGGCCGTGCCGCGACCAGCGGCGAAACCACCGGTGACATAGGGCATGACCTGGCCGAAGCTCATGCCGGCGCGACCGCGAACCGTGCCGAAGAAATCGACGCCGGCCTTGAATGTATCGGCGCCAACGGCTTCGCTGTAGCTGACGCCAGACCATTGCAGGTCGGCCTCGGTACCCAGCACGAAGCCGCCCATATCGAGATTGTAACCAGCCTGCACGCCAACGGCCGGGCCACTGGTGTTGTTATCGAGTGCGACGCCGCCAATGGTCTGCCGGCGTGTCACGCCGCCCCAGCCGTAGTCGGCGTTGACGCCAGCGTAAAAGCCGGACCAGCCGGAAGCTGGTGCAGCAGAATAGATTGGGCTCGCGCCGCTGTTCCAGCCGAGATCGGCGGCCTGTGCAGTGGCAGAAACCATTACAAATGCGGTGAGCATGATGCCAAGGCGCTTCATGGGGTGTCCTCAATAAGGTCGTTAACGTTGAGGGCAAAATGCGACCGAACCCATTAATGCAGCGGTAAGGAACAAGGTTAACGCCATGCGGATACACCATAGCTCGCGCTCACATTTGCGTTGAGCGCATGGAACCGTTTGATGTGGTGATGCAGCGCGGCGGAACTAGCGCGTAGCGGGCCGAGGACGAGGAACCGGCGTGGTGCCGCCGGTCGCAACGGGCGCAAGACTCGGGCGTAGGTCGCCTGCCAGCGCGGCTTCATTGATCGCGACGGGATAGAGTAGAGCATGGGCCGGGCGTGGGCGCGGCAGGCTGACGCCGACGGCAACTCGGCCAAGGTCGGTGGCCACGTAGGAGGCCGGCACAATGGTATCGATCAGGTTGCTGGGCTGGCCTTTGAGGCCGAGCGGAAAGGCGGCTTCCTGGCCGGCGACGTAGGTCTTGGCATCCTTGCCGCAAATCAGTGATCGCATATCGACCGGGGGAGCGCCGACGTCATTGGCAAGGGTTAGGACCGTCTGGCCGCTGGGCTGCATGGCGCCGTTGAGGCCCTTGAGGAGCAGATCGGCGGCGCGCTCGTTGCGGTCTCGGCCGGACGAGCCGCCTAGCACCACGGCGAGCAGGCGGCGGCCATTGCGCTCGACGGTGGCTACCAGATTTAGCCCAGAGGCACAGACGAAGCCGGTTTTCATGCCGGTGGTGCCGGCGAAGCTGCCGAGCAGCTTGTTTTCGGAGTCTAGCTTCTTGCCGTTGAGCACAACCGTGCCGGTGCCAAAGATCGGCAGATATTGCGGAAAGCTCTGGCGGATATACAGCGACAGCACGGCGAGGTCGCGGGCCGAGGTCACTTGCGCTGGATTGTGCAGCCCGTTCGGATTTTCGTAATGGGTCGCCGTCAGTCCCATGCGGGCCGAGGCGTCGTTCATCATGGCAACAAAACTGGCTTCATCGCCGCCGACCGTCTCGGCGATGGCGACCGCGATGTCATTGGCCGATTTGACCAGCATGACATAGAGCGCGTCTTTCATGCTGAGGGCGCTACCGACCGGCAAGCCAGACTTGGATGGCGCTTCGTTAAATGCGTTCTTCGAAACCACGACGGGCGTATCGAGCGATATCTTACCCGCGGCGATCTGCTCGAAGGCCACATAGGCGGTCATCATCTTGGTCAGCGATGCCGGGTGCCAGGGCTGTCCGGCGTCCTGCGCATAAAGCACGTTGAAGTTGTCCATATCGACCAGCAGCATCGGATTAGCGCGGGCCGGCGCAAGGCTCAGCACGGCCAGCAGGAGGGCGAGGACAAGACGACGAGCAAACAGCACGGGCAAACGGCTCCGACAGGCGGGGGAAGCGGCATGCTTCTAGCAGCGGTGGCAGGTTATCTCAATGCAGGCGGGTGGGTGCTGACAGGCATTTGAACTGCTGCTGACATGATGTGTCGCTGAACGGGCACACCAAGGTCCCCACACAGAGGAGACAGCGACATGACCACGATGGTAACAATATTAACCGAGGGCTATGCCGATTGGGAAACCGCTATGCTCAATGCGGCCGCCCGTAGTTTTTACGGCATCGAAACGCTGTTCGCGACGCCCGGTGGCAGGCAGGTCACTTCATCGGGTGGGCTCAAGGTGACGCCGGACCTGGCGGTGGAAGATATCGACGTCAGCCAAATTGACGCGTTGGTGGTGAATGGCGGCTCGGTCTGGAGCCAGGATGATGCGCCCGATATCGCCAAGCTGCTGGTCGAAATGCGCGACGCGGGCAAGACGGTGGCAGGCATTTGCGATGCAACCTTGGCCTTGGCCAAGGCTGGGCTGCTGGACGAAATCGAGCATACATCCAACTCTACCAACAACCTGCCGCCGACTGGCTACAAGGGGGGAGCCCACTATCAGGATCAGCCATCGGCGGTGGTTGCCGGCAAGATCGTGACCGCGCCGGGCACCGCACCCCTCAGTTTCATGTCCGGGGTGATGCAGACATTGGGCCTGCGCGGTGGCAATCTTGATTATTATCTCGGCATGCATGCTGCAGAGCATAAGTCGCTATGAGCGTCACTCTTAGTCCGCCGCCTCGGGCTCGAGCTCAAGCGTCATCTAGTCTGCAAGGCTTTCGATGCGGTCACTCATGGCGGGCTCCTCGGCAATAGTTTTGCCTGAGTGAGAGGTTTTGCCGCCAGCATGTCAACCGATGTGAAAATTGTACCCTAGGCACAGAAAGGAACCGTGGCTATATTAGTGACCAAATACCCGTTCCAAGGTCCGCCCCATGTCCCTCCACGACACCTCAAAATCCTCCAACTGCCACGCTATGAGCGATGTTCTCAATCGCATCGGCGACAAGTGGAGCGTCATGGTTGTCGGCATGTTGGGTCGCAATGGCACGCTGCGCTTCAACGAACTCAAGCGCACCATCAATGGCGTATCGCAGCGCATGTTGACGCTGACCCTGCGCAATCTCGAGCGCGATGGCCTTGTCACCCGCACCATTTATCCGGAAGTGCCGCCGCGGGTCGAATATAGCCTGACCGAAATGGGCAAGACGCTGGACGGCCCGATCAGCAAGCTGTGGGATTGGTCGGCCGAGCATCATACCGCCATCATTGATGCCCGTGCCGTTTATGACGCGCGGGCAACCGCAGTCGCCGCCGCCGAGCCACGCAAAGTTGCCTACGCGCAAGGGTGAGACTTACCCCTCCCTTTGGGGAGAGGTAACCACTCTAAACCAGCGCTACGATCTTCTTCTTCATCCAGACGAAGCGATACCAACTCGCCTGCAGCACCATCATCATGGTGAAGCTGGTGGCATAGGCAATCCAGATGCCGGTCGGGCCGAGGCTAGTCTGGCTAAGCCAGATTGCCCCAGGTAGTTCGATGCAGAGAATGCAGGCTAGGGCGATCGCCATCGGCGCATAGACTGTGCCGCTGGCGCGCATGATGCCGGAGAAGATAACGCTCCAGCCGAAGAACAATATGCTCCACAGCACGACATGCAGCAGCGTCTCGGTCAGTTCGATCACCGCGGGGTCGGTGATGAACAGTGCAACCGCATTCTGGCTGAACAGGTATGCGAGTACGATCAGCCCACCGGTAATGACGAGGTTCATCAGCAGCGCCGTCCGCGTGATGGCACCCAGTTGCTGCATCTGGCCGGCGCCGATGGCCTGGGCGGCAAAGATCGATGCGGCAATGCCGATCGACATCGCCGGAAACTGCACATAGCTCATCACCTGGCCGAGCGCGCCATAAGCGGCGGTGGCGTCCGAGCCGAACCGGTTGACCAACCCGATCACCACGATGCCGGCGAGCGACGAGATGATCATCTGCAGGCCCGCCGGCACGCCCAGCTTTAGGATCAGGCCCAGCAGCTTGAAATCGGGGCGCACGACGGCGGTGAGCAGGGTGCTGTCCGGTGCCAGCGGCATGTTGCGGGCGCGCATGTAGACGAACAGGAAGATCAGCACGGTGACGAAGCCGGCAATCGTCGCCACGGCGGCGGCATTGACGCCAATCTGTGGCAGGCCGAACCAGCCGAGGTCAGCGCCGGCGTTACCACCAGCCCGACCACCATCGACATGATCAGCGAGAATAGCGGCGTCACCGTATCGCCAACGCCACGCAGCACCGAGGTGGCGACGAAGAACACGAAGAACGCCGGCATGCAGACAAACATGATGCGAGCATAGCCGACGGCGATCGCCAGAATATTGGCCGGTGCGCCCAGGATTGACAGGATCTGCTCGGTCCAGATGCCGCCAGCGATGGCTACGATGATGCCGAGGACGATCACTGCCGCCAGCGTCGTGCCGGTGATCTGCTTGACCTTGTCGACATTACCCGCGCCCCAAGCCTGGCCGATCAGCACGGTCGATCCGGCCGACAGTCCAATAGTAAAGCTGAGCAGCAGGAACATGATAGGAAAGAAGGTGGCCATGGCCGCCAGCGCTTCAACGCCGATTAGCTGGCCGACGTAGATGGCATTGACCGTGCCCGATAGCGCCTGCAAAATATTTGCGGCCATCAGCGGCACGAGAAACACGGCGAACCGTTGCCAGAGCGGCCTTGTTTGGGGGATCATTAGAACTCTCCGAAAACCTCTTGAAGGATAGCGTCACGTCGTTGGCCCAAAGGCAGCCTGAAAATCAGGCCGGGGACCATTTTACACCCGATGTTTCGGATGCCGGCTGGACGGACGCAGGAGGCGTGGAGATGACACGGCTGGCTGTGTACGCGCGAGGGCAGGGTGCGTCAATGTGTCTTGGCTGCGTGTGGTTGGCGGTATATCTGGCGCGTCTCTGGCTTGCAGCCTGATCCGACCTGCGCTAGAGACTTTTCCCGTGCCCTCCTGGCGGAATGGTAGACGCAGAGGATTCAAAATCCTCCGTCGCAAGACGTGCCGGTTCGAGTCCGGCGGAGGGCACCATTTTCTGACATCACCGAGTGTGATCGCGATCCAATTGGGAACCGCATCGCCTGCATATCATTGGCTGCTCCACACACTTTAAGGAGCAACGCCATGTCCGACCGGCTGACCATGCAGGATCCCCGCAAGCAGTATCCGTCCCCGCCTTTCAAGCAGCAGAAGCAGGCTGCGCCGGGCGTGGCGGCGAGAATGGACCCCAAGCCTGATCATGGTGAGGAGAGCTACCAGGGTTCGGGCAAGCTCACCGGTCGCAAAGCGCTGATTACCGGCGGTGATTCCGGGATCGGGCGGGCTGCCGCGATTGCCTATGCTCGTGAGGGTGCCGATGTGGCCATTGGTTATCTGCCCAGCGAAGAGGCCGATGCCAAGGAAGTCATTGCGCTGATCGAGGCCGAGGGCCGCAAGGCCCTGGCGTTGCCGGGTGACATCAAGAACGAGGAATGGTGCAAACAGCTCGTCGCCAAGACCGTGGAAGCCTTTGGCGGGCTGGATATTTTGGTTATCAATGCTGCACGGCAGCAGTTCCGCGAGGATATTTCCCAGCTCACCACTGAGGATTTCGACGCGACGCTGAAAACCAATCTATATGCCTTGCACTGGATCGCCCAGGCGGCCGTGCCGCATCTGCCGCCCGGTGCGGCGGTGATCACCACGGCCTCGATCCAGGCCTATTCTCCGTCGGCGATCCTGCTGGATTATGCCACGACCAAGGCTGGCATTGTTGCCTATACCAAGGCGCTGGCTAAGCAGCTCATCGAGAAGGGCATTCGCGCCAATGTGGTGGCACCGGGTCCGTTCTGGACGGTCCTACAGCCCAGCGGTGGCCAGCCTGATGAAAAGGTCGAGAGTTTTGGCAAGGACACTGATTTTGGCCGGCCGGGGCAGCCAGTAGAACTGGCGCCGATCTACGTCCTGCTCGCCAGTCAGGAAGCCAGCTACATCAATGGCGAAGTATTCGGCGCAACTGGCGGCGAGGGCGTCGCCTAGACCCTGATGATAGGGGGCGGTAACCCAATAATAGGTTGCCGCCCTTTCATCATAGTCCGAATTAGAAGTGGTAGCTGACGCCGACTGTGGCGCGGGCGCCGTCCAAGGCATTGGCGCGGAAGATCGGGTCGAAGAAGCCGAGGCCGGTCAACTGGCCGCGCACCGAGATGTCTTCGGTCACCGCAAGTTCGACGCCTGCGCCAAGCTGGTAGATGCCATTGGTGAAGCCGCCGATGGTTTCGACGCCAACGCCGGCGATGGCGTAAAGCAGAACCTGATCGGTGACCAAGGCGCCAACGCGCGCATTGGCAAAATACTGGCCAACGCCAACGCCGCCATTGTTGAGGTAGTCCGCGGTGGCCTCAAGGCCGAGCAGGATAGGGTCGGCGACGACAAAATTCACACCGGCATGGACGCCGATGCTGCTATAGGCCCGCTCCGGAGCGCGATAGAACAGGCCGCCGAACTGCGCGCCAGCATAGAGGCCATCCCAGGAGAAACCAGCCGATTCCATGATGGGGGCAGGGGCGGTGGGAATGATGAGGTCAGCCGCCAGTGCAGCCGACGAAAACAGTGCAGCAGCGGCGACGCCGCAGGCGAGGGATCGAATAAGCATTTGAGGCCCCACAAATAAAGTTGGGACCAAACTGCGGGTATCAGCGCTTTATGGCAATGGCCGACGGAGTAAAACCACTTGCCGAGTCGTTTTCAGCAAGCGGCTGTGGCGAAAATTCATCACCTGTAGGCCGCGATCAGCCGTGCGTTATCTCGAAACGCAATCCATCCGGCTCAGTTAGCACGACGCAGGCGTGGCCCTGTTGCCGGCAATGCAGCGGGATATCGATTCTGGCCATCGGGTCCGTCGCCAGCACCACGAGAATAGCGCCCGGCGGTAGAGCCGCCAGGCGCTTTTCCATTTTCAACACCGGCAGCGGACATTTCAGCCCGCGCGTGTCGATGATTTCAGGCTCAGTTGCCAAGAACCAGAACCCAATGGACCCCGTAGGTTGAGCTTGGGTTTGACGCTACGGCGATGCCCGCCTTGGTCGCATTGGTGCGCAGGCCCGCCGCATCGGCAGCGCTGTTGCGCCAGCCCGAGAAGGTCTCGCCAAACGTCGCATAACCAGCGCTGAGCTTCATGGTCAGGCCTTGCGGAGACTGTGGTGGGGTGCCGGTCTGGGCGTATTGATTGGCCAGAGCCTGGGCCGTGCCATCGAGCGCCGGGTCCGAAACCAGGGCTGGCTGGCCCGTGGTGGCGCGATAGGCATTGATCAGGCCAATGGCTTCGGCGCGGTTGAGCGTGGCGCCGGGCTGGTCCATGCGGGCCGACAAGCCTTGCGACAGCGCGGCTGCGGTGCTGCTGCCGCTACCCGCCATGCCACCCATGCTGCAAGCGGCGATCGTCGTTACAGCCAAAAGGGCGGCGAGTGGCAAAATGGCCGGCTTGAAGTGGCGCAAAACGGTCATGGTCAATCCTTACGTCAATCTCGAGAAAACTGTGCCGGGCCAATTAAGCGGCCAGCAAGGCTAAAAGATGGTGTGGGGGTTGTAGAGATATTAGGCTGACATTGGCTTAACGGGGCGTTTTTGCTCAGCCCGAGCCTGTTCGTTGGCGTCGCAGGCGGTCCCAAGCGAACTTAGTTACTGGGGGCCAGTATTCCGCCTTGAGGCCGATTTTCAAACGCATAGGCGCCTCAGGCTTTCGGGCCGCTTCGTCAATCTCAACGATCTCAATGTGAGGAAATGTCGGGTTCAGTTTGACAGCGTAGGCCACTAATTCCTCAGAAAACGCCAGCAAACTCTGGATATAAACGCCCAGATCACCCAGCAAGTCCGTTTGATTCGCTTCTATTTTGGGACCCACACGTAGCCAGCTTGTAGGCAGGAAAGTGTTGTCCTGATAACGCTGGAAATTGTGAAATGAGATCGTGCCAGATTGACCGCCAGGGTGTTCGACCGCATTTCGTTTTTTGCATAATTCGCCGATCCATTTTGCTTGATCAGCCAACCAGTCGCCAAACTCGTCTCCAAGCTTTTCTCGTCCCCAAACTGCTGCGGCTGGCTCGCTTAATTTTCCCAGTTCCCAGAAAACCTTCGCCTCTCGCGGCAGCGTCGAACCAAGCAGGGCGTTCACTAGAAGCGTAAGATCGCGCAAATACTGTTTCGAGGTATTGAGAAAGGCTTCGGCTTCCTCCTTCAGTCCAATCAAGTGCGGAAGTGTATCCTTCCCGGATGCAATTTCGACGTTTGCTTCTGCAAAGGCCTTTTCGCCAGCACCAATCAACCGCTTGTGGATGTCGTCACATTGTAGAAGCTTCGGCTGAAGCTCTTCAATTATTAGAGTGATGGCAGCTTTTTTAGCATCTTCTGAGATCGAAGCCCACTTGAGCATCTCAACGGTTTGGAGCGATAACCGAGCAACTATAGGATGCTGTGCGCCATGGTTCGAAGTCTTCGATATCACATAGCTTCTCAAACCCACGGACCTCGCTGACAGCGGACGCGTATACTCGTTTCGAAAGCCAATTCGTGGTGACCCCGGCGGGATTCGAACCCACGACCCCCGGATTAGGAATCCGGTGCTCTATCCAGCTGAGCTACGGGACCACGGGTTGGCAAATATCAGTTAGGGCGGGTGGTTACAAGGTTGGGACGCAGGTGAGTTGAGGCATGTGACGGCATTTATGTCCGCCATTCGAGCGTAGCTCTCGTGGCCTTCTTGCCTCATATCGCTCCGCCGGAGCGATATGCCCTGCGGGACGGCTCGAAGTCTTGCGGTCGCCATGGGTTTGAGGCAAACCGGATGGCAACGCATCGCTCATGAAGGTTCACGCAGATGGCCCATCCGGTTTCTCCTCTCGCGCCCAAATCTTTTCCGGAATTGCCGGTTATTGCCGGCATGCGCTTTGCTACGGCCGAGGCGGGCATCAAGTATAAAAACCGCACCGATGTGCTGCTGATGGCGTTTGACGAGGGCACTACGGTTGCCGGCGTCGTCACCAAGTCGAAGTGTTCGTCGGCGGCGGTCGACTGGTGCAAGGCCAACTTGCCGGGCGGTTTGGCGCGCGGGCTGGTAGTGAATTCAGGCAATGCCAATGCCTTTACCGGCGCCAAGGGCCAGCGGAGCGTCGAGCAGACGGCCGATTATGCCGCCAAGGCTTTGGGCTGCCAGACGCATGAGATTTTCCTCGCCTCGACCGGCGTGATCGGCGAGCCGTTGGCGGCCGAAAAGTTTGCCGGTGTGCTGGACGAGGCGGCAACGCGGCTGGGCGATACGCCGTGGATCGAACCGGCCAAGGCGATCATGACCACCGACACGTTTCCCAAGCTCAATGGCGCTATTGTCGAGCTGGACGGGGTCGAGGTGAAGATCAACGGCATCGCCAAGGGTAGCGGCATGATCGCGCCCGATATGGCGACCATGCTGAGCTTCGTGGTCACCGACATGCCGATTGCCGCGTCGGTATTGCAGGCGCTGCTGACCCGGCATGTGCAGACCAGCTTCAACGCCATCACCGTCGATAGCGACACCTCGACTTCCGATACGCTGCTGGTGTTTGCCACGGGTAAGGCGGCGGTCGAGCCAATCGTGAGCCTCGACGATCCGCGCGCCGAGATTTTCGGCGAAGCGCTGCGCGATGTACTGTTCGATCTGGCCATCCAGGTTGTGCGCGACGGCGAAGGCGCCACCAAGCAAGTGTCAATCCACGTCGAGGGCGCTACGTCCGACGCCTCCGCCTTCCGCATTGCCAAGTCGATTGCCGACTCGCCGCTGGTCAAGACCGCGATTGCCGGCGAGGACGCCAACTGGGGTCGCGTGGTGATGGCGGTGGGCAAGGCAGGCGAGCCGGCTGACCGCGATAAACTGGCGATCCGCTTCGGTGACCTGCTGGTCGCCAAGGATGGCGAGCGCGCATTGGTCTATGACGAAGCCGCAACGTCAGCCTATATGAAGGGTGAGGACCTGGAGCTGACGGTCAGCCTCGGGCTCGGTGACGGTTGCGCCACGGTCTACACCTGCGATTTGACGCATGGTTACATCACCATCAATGGCGATTATCGGAGCTGATATGGCCTTGCCCGATGTCGAAGCGTTTGAACGGGCAGGCCTCGAAGCCTGGCCTGGGATCGAAGTAAAATGGGATGGCAGCTGGGTGCGCCGCGCCGCGGGTGGCTATACCAAGCGCGCCAATTCCACCCAGTGCCTTGACCCCGAAGACGGTGAAGACGCCGACCTGAGGCTTATTTCGGCCAGTTCATGGATGGTGATCCGACGCATCAAGCCGGTGTTCCGCATCACGCCGCTGTCCTGCCCCGACCTCAACGAAGCACTCGACGAGGGTGGCTGGCAGACCATTGACGACAGCCACATGTTCGCCATGGAACTGGGCAGCCATGAGCCCGACGCCGAGGCCAAGCTTCTGCCTGTGCTGGATCCGGCAATTCTCGCAGCCCAGCAACATCTTCAGGGCTATAGCGATGCGACCCTCCTGGGGTTGCGCAACCTGGTGGCGACATTGGTGGTGCCCGCGACAGGCGTGGTGCTGTATCGCGACGGGCAGCCGGTCGCCTCAGGCCTGATGGCCATTTCCAACGGCATCGTTGTCACCGGCAACGTGATTGCTGATCAGGCCCGGCGCCGACAGGGATTGGCTGGGGCCATGATGCGCAGCGGGCTGGCCTGGGCCAAGAGCGAAGGCGCCACGGTCGCGGCCCTTGCGGTTGGCGCCGACAATGCTGGGGCCCAGGCGCTGTATGCCGGGCTCGGCTACACCCACCAATATGACTACGCCTATCGCATTCCGGCAGCGCAGCCATGAGCCAGCCGTTGTTGCTGGTCGTGGCGGTTGCTCTGGTCGATGCCGATCGGCGAGTGCTGATTGCGCAGCGCCCTGAGGGCAAGTCGATGGCCGGGCTATGGGAGTTTCCCGGCGGCAAGGTCGAGGCGGGCGAAACGCCGGAGGCAGCGCTGATCCGTGAACTCCAAGAAGAACTCGGTATCTCGACGCAGACCGCGTGCCTCGCGCCAGTGTCCTTCGCCAGTCACTCTTACGAGAGTTTTCACCTGTTGATGCCACTTTACGCCTGCCGGAAATGGCAGGGTACGCCGGAGCCGCGCGAGCATATTGCGCTCAAGTGGGTCCGCCCGCAAAACCTGCGTGACTACCCAATGCCGCCGGCGGACGAGCCGTTGATCGCCGCCTTGTGCGATCTGCTGTAGTCCAGTTTCTATCGCCGGGAGGCGCGTATGCTGGCCAAGTTCAAGACATTCCTCGGCGATGAGAGCGGCGCGACTGCTATCGAATATGGCTTGATCGCCGGCTTGGTTGTCATTGCCATCATCGCCAGCGTCATGGTTTTGGGCGATAGCATCAGGGGCCTGTTCGATAACGGCGCGGCAGAGGTACTGGCCACCCAGGCCGGCAAGATCTAGCGCTTCAGCGGCGCTACTGCAGCGCCACGACCTTGTATTTCTGCCCGGCGACGATCGCATCCCCGGGATAGAGATCGTTGATGATATAAAACAATTCGACGCCGCGATTGAGGCCGGCCATCTGCTTGGCCAGCGAGTCGGCGGTTTCGCCTGCCTTGGCGGTGACCACGCGCACGGCGACCTTGCGAACCTGGTTCAGATCGCTGGCGTCGGAGCGGCGGAAGCTCTTGAGCGTCGTATCGGCGCCCTGGGCGAAGCGGTTGCTGTCGCTCTTGGCGGCGAAGATAAAGCGATAGACCTGGCCATCGAGGCGCATCACCGAGACGCGGAAGAACCACTGGTCGGTCTGTGCCAGGCCCGAGGCCATTTCGATGCCGTTGTAGCTTTGCGTCTGGACGCTGTCGGCCTTGAGCCCGGCGATCCAGCCGGACTTGAGGTAGTCGGCCAGCGGCACATTGGCCTGCACGTCGGCGCTGTCGAAGCGCACGGCCTCGCCATCGCCCGCCACGCCGACAACGGCGCTCTGCGAATTCTGCAGCGTGTAGCCCTCGGGCACGGTGAAGGTGAACTTGGACGCGGTATGAATAAAGCGGCGGCCGACGATGGAGCCCTGCGCCGGGCTGTCGCCAAACGTTAGGCCGGCGATCGAGGCGAGGTAGCCCTCGCGGCCGATTTCGCCATTGCTGGCCTGGCCAAACATGGTCTTGGACGTGTCCAGCGCTTTCTGGATGCGGGCGGGCGTTGAGGGGTGCGACGACAGGAAGCCTTCGCCGCCGTTCTGGCCGGCCGAAAAGCTGGCGAAGCGGCTCATCACGCCGAGGAAACGCGCGGCGGCCTGAGAATCATACCCAGCCTTACCGGAGAACTTGATGCCTTCGCGGTCGGCTTCCAGTTCCTGATTTTGGCTGAAGGCCGCCATGCTTTCGCGGGTGCGGTTGGCGGTAGCGTCGGTCGAGGTATCGCCGCCGAACACGCCGGTGATGACGCGGTCGACAATCTGGGTCGTGCGCGTGCGGTCAGTGCGGGCGCGGGCATGGCGCAGGGTGACGTGAGCGATTTCGTGGGCCAGAACGGCGGCCAGCTCGCTGGTGTCGGAGGCCAGCGCCAGAATACCGCGTGTCACATAAATGTAGCCGCCTGGCAGCGCGAAGGCATTGACCTCTGAGCTGTCGAGAATGGTGACCTGGAACTGGGCATTGGGCTGGCCGGTCGAGGCGAGCAGGCGGCCTACGATGCGGGCCACCATAATCTCAGCTGGGCGGTCGGAATAGACGCCACCATAGGCGGCAATAATGCGCGGATGCTCGCGGCGGCCGATCACCACGTCGTCAGGGTCGGTTCCTTCGGGCACGACAGTGGGTGCGCTGACGTCGCCGGTCTGGCTGACGGCAATGTTAGAGCCCGTCATGCTGCTGCAGGCGCTCAGCGCCAGCAGAGAAACTGCCAGCATGCTATTGCGCAAACCCTTGCCGATATGCCCCAGAGCCGTCATCTTAATGCCAGAACCTCAATCTGTTCGGGATGGGTCACTTCGATGCGCGGACCATCCCGGTCGTCCACCCATCCGCGTATGCGCAGGAACGCGTTGTCCAGCGACAGCGGGTCAACACCAGCCTCAGCAAACAGCCGCAGGGCCGGCGCTTCGATCACGGCGGTGAAGTCTTCTTTATAGAACCGGCCGAAATTGAGGTAGACCCGCCCGCCGCGTTGTTCGGCGAGAAGCACCCGGCCTTCGACAAGTTCATAGTGACCGGCCCGAGCGAGGAGCTCGCCGGGCGCGTCCGCCGCACGGATGCTGTAATAGGGATCGGCCCAGATGCCAAGCCTGCCCAATCGCGCGCGGCCTTCTGCCGCGAACAATAAATCGAGACAGGCGCGGTTGTCGGGAAACGAATAAACCCGTGCCAATCCCTTGGCGACCATAGCCTGCTGCGCCCAGATTTCACCCTCGGGTGTGGTGACGAAAACATGCGCGAGGATGCGGCCATAGCGGTCGATTGTCTCGCCGCCAAAGCCCAGCCGTACCGGCTTGTTGAGCGCCATAGCCTCCAGCGCCACCTTGGCCTCAGGCGCCAGCGGCCAGGTCGGATAGTTCTCGCGGCCCAACGGCAGCTTGGGCGCCTGGGTACCAATCATGCGGATGATGCGGCCATCCTCCAGCACCACCGTATCGCCATCGGTTACGGTCGTGATGATGCCGCCGGGCTCCATGCGCAGGCTCTCGCAGGCGAGTGCCGCCACCGAGACTGCGCTAAGGGCCGCTAGAGTTGCAAGACGAACGAGACTGGCGTTGAGCAAATCGGGCCCCGGAAAGATTTCATTCACCATGCACCCAAATACGGCAAAAAATGATGAACAGCCGCAGGTGGAATGCGATGGCGAAAGAAATTTGTTTCAGGAGGCTGATTAGGCGACGACGGGCTTTTTGCCGGCGATGAAGGCGCCGAAACGTTTGCCGATAAAAGGCACGATCAGCATGACGATGGTGGTCGCCATGAACGGGACCAGCACGAGGCTGCGCTGCCAGATGTCCCAACCTGTTGTGAGGGGCATCAAAATATAAAGGTAGAGCGTGACAACTGGATAGACGAACACCGTCATGACCAGAGCCATGCGGAGGCGGGAAGCGAAAGAAGGATGCATTTTCAAACCCATTGAAACGGTACGTTTCGTTCAAGTGCTTTCCTTCCAGAATCTTTTCATCCATATTGTGCAGATGAACGAACCAGCAGCCATCGACAGCGATGACCGCCGCCGATCCATCGGTGCGCGCCGCAATCCCGAGACCGAACAGGCCATCCTTGAGGCCGCCGAAGCCATAGTGGCCGAGCAGGGCATTGCCGGTTTTTCAATCGAGGCAGTGGCCAAGCGGGCCCGTGCCGGCAAGCCCACGATTTATAAATGGTGGCCGGGCAAGACCGCGCTGTTGCTCGATGTCTATCACCGGCAGAAACCGGCCTCGGTCCATACCGACACCGGAACCGTCGAGGGCGACGTGCTGGCTTTCCTCAAGGGTGTTTTTGCCCATTGGGGCAATACTGGCGCGGGCGATGTGTTTCGTTTCGTTGTGGCCGAGGCGCAGCGTGACGACGCGGCGGCGCAATCGCTGCGAGCCTATGCGGCCGAGCGGCGCATCCAGTCAGGGGATATTTTCCGCCGCGGCATCGCGCGAGGCGAACTGGCTGCCGATGTGGACGACGGGCTGGCCGCCGACGTGCTGGCAGGCTTTGTCTGGCAGCGGCTATTGACCGGGCGCATCGAGCGGGATGAGCAGCAACTGGCGCAGGCGGCAAAGCAGATGGTGCGAGGGCTGTTGGCTTAAGGATACC
>JAQGKG010000322.1 GCA_028290245.1 Devosia sp.
TTTGCAATCGCCTCCACATTGGCCACGCCGTGGATGTGATGCGTCATGCCCATGCCCCAGGCAAACACAACGTTTTTGGCCCGCCCATACTGGCGGGCGATATGCTCGATCTCGCCATGCGAAATACCGCAGGCCTCGACAATCGTCGACCAGCGCAGCGCCTCTATATCGGCGTGAAAGTCCTCAAATCCCGAGCTATGCGCCACGATGAAGCCAATGTCGGCAAGCCCCAGTTCCAGTACCGCCTTGGCAATGCCCTTCATCAGCGCGATATCGCTGCCGATGCGCGGCTGCACATAATCCGAGGCGATCTCGCTGCCGCCCCTCAACATCGAGCTCGGCGATTTGGGCACGGCGAACTTCACCAGTCCCGGCTCCTTTGCCGGATTGATCACGATCACCTGCCCACCCCGCTCGCGGCAATTCTTCAGCATATGGATGAACCGCGGATGGTTCGACGACGGATTGGCCCCGATCACGAAGATCAGGTCCGCCCCGGTGAGGTCTTCCAGCTCGACGCTGGACGTCGCCTTGCCGATCGTCGTCGCCAGGCCTTCGCTGGTCGCCTGATGGCAATAATACGAGCAGTTGTTGACGTTGTTGGTGCCATAGGCCCGCGCCAGCAACTGAAAGATAAACCCGGCCTCGTTCGACGACCGGCCCGATGAATAAAAGAAGCTCCGCTTCGGATCGGTCGCCTTGAGCTTGCCCACTGCATGGGAAATCGCAAATTCCCAATCCACCGGCTCGAACCGATCGGCGCCCGCGCGCTTGAATAGTGGCGTCCCCAGCCGGCCCAGATGCTCCATCTCGCGCCCGCTCAATTCCTGCAGGTCGGTCAGGAGATGGGCGAACACCTCATGCGGAATCGCCGGCTGGATATCGGTCGATTGCGCCTGCACGCTCTTGTTGCAGACCGACGGAAATTCATTGAGTTCGTTGGTCATGCCGCCGCGCTGCCCGCCCATGCCATAGGCACAAGCCTTGCAGGCGTTCTTGGCGGTCAGCGCCTTGCCGGCTTTGCCGACGCCCATGCGTGCGATGGTGGCGAGAGTATAGAGGACCTTCTTGGGTCCGCCGCCCACGATGTGGCTGGTATCGGCCAATGCACTGCTCCGGCTTGCTGCGCCGCCATTGTCGGCGCAGCCCGCTCCGGGTGCAAGTGCTCTTCGTCTCCCTCAGGAGAGAGGTGAGATGGTCAGTAAACCGGCTTCACCTTCATGCCCTGTGGCACCGGGCCGCGAGCATAATCGGGATGGCGGATGCGGTCGGGCAGGATCACGTCCTGCTTGGGCACATCGCCATAGGGGATGGCGTCGAGCAGATGCGAGATGACGTTGAGCCGCGCCCGCTTCTTGTCGTCGGCATCCACCACCCACCATGGCGAGTCCGCGGTGTGCGTGCGGTTGAACATGTCTTCCTTCGCCCGGGTGTAATCTTCCCAGTGGCGGCGGGATTCCATGTCCATCGGCGATAGTTTCCACTGCTTCAGCGGGTCTTCGATACGCATCTTGAAGCGGAATTCCTGCTCTTCGTTGGTGATCGAAAACCAGAACTTGATCAAGATGATGCCCGAGCGGACCAGCATCTTTTCAAATTCCGGCACCGAGCGGAAGAATTCTTCCAGCTCGTCCGGTGAACAAAAGCCCATCACCCGCTCGACGCCTGCCCGGTTGTACCAGGAGCGATCGAACAGCACCATTTCACCGGCCGCCGGGAGATGCGGCACATAGCGCTGGAAATACCACTGCGACTTTTCCCGATCGCTCGGCGCAGGTAGCGCGACCACACGGCAAACCCGTGGGTTGAGCCGCTGGGTGATGCGCTTGATGGCACCGCCCTTGCCCGCGGAGTCGCGCCCCTCGAACACCACAGCAACCTTGAGCTTGTTATGCGCGATCCAGTCCTGCAGCCGCACCAACTCATGCTGCAGCCGGAACAGCTCGCGGAAATAGATGCGCCGATCCAGCGTCTTGCCGCCGGGACGATTTTCGCCCGTCAGCATTTCGAGCTGGTCGTCCTCGAACTGCAGTTCCAGTTCCTCGTCGAAACTGTCGGAAATCTCCTGGCGGATGCGATCGAGTTCGGCTTGCAGATCAGGACTGGTCATAGGAGCTCCCGGAGGCAATACGTTTGGCGCCAATGGCCACACGGACATTACAGTTTTGTGACACTCCTCCCCGGCCCTTCGGGCAAAATCGCTCCAGTGGAGTGATTTTAGGTGAGGAGGCCACGAGGCCTATGGCCGAGTGGCGCGCGCGTCCCGCAGACTCAGACCCTCACCACCGAATAAACCACGCCTTTCCCCTCAAACTGCGCTAAAACTTGATTGTGCGTGTGAACATGACCATCTAGTTCGCATACACCCGCTTGACCGCGACGCGGCGGGCGGGCAGTTTGCGCCGATCTCCCCACAAGACTGAACGTGAAGCGCTTGCCGAACGGATTTGGCTGGGGGTTAGCCTATTGAATGACGTGCCGCTTGGAGGCGACGAATGGAAAAGATCCCGATGACGATCGGTGGCCAAAAGGCCCTGGCCGCCGAATATGAGCACCGTACTGCCAGCGAGCGCCGACGCATCGTCGAAGCGATCTCGGAAGCGCGCGCCCATGGAGATCTGTCCGAAAACGCCGAGTATTCGGCCGCCAAGGAACAGCAGAGCCTCAACGAAGGCCGCATCAAGGAACTCGAGACCATCTTGGCGCTCGCCGATGTCATCGACATCAGCAAGCTGAGCGGCACCACCGTCAAGTTCGGCGCTACGGTCACCTATATCGACGAAGCGACCGAGGAAGAGAAAACCTATCAGGTCGTCGGCGATCCGGAGGCTGATGCCTCTGGTGGCCGCATCTCGATTTCCTCGCCCATCGCCCGCGCCATGATCGGCAAGGAAGAGGGCGACTCGTTCGAGGTTTCCGCCCCCGGCGGCGCCCGCAGCTACGAGATCATCAAGATCAAATACGTCTGACCCTCGTCAGGCTTGGATCGCGCCGTGTTCGATTCGGACACAGCAAAAAGCGCGGACGCGGCACTTAAGGCCGTCGCGTCCCATGCTCGATGCCCAATGTTCGGGCATTCGCCTGCTTCTGGTGTGATATTTACGTCTGTTCCACAGGCACATGCCCTGTGAAAACACAGTTTGCCTTGAAAGAGTGCTCCTTCGCCCTTTAACTAGCGGCAGAGGAACTACTCGCATTTGTCGGAGAGCGTCGCGATGCACGCGAAAGTCATCATTATCGGGTCTGGCCCTGCCGGCTACACCGCTGCGATCTACGCGGCGCGCGCCATGCTGGAACCGGTGATGATTCAGGGTCTGCAGCCTGGCGGCCAGCTGACCATCACCACCGATGTCGAGAACTACCCCGGTTTTGCCGACGTCATCCAGGGCCCATGGCTCATGGACCAGATGAAGGCACAGGCCGAACACGTCGGCACGCGCATCATCAACGACCTGATCGTCAACGTCGACTTCGACAGGCGTCCCTTCGTGCTGACCAGCGACAGCGGCGAAGTCTATACTGCCGATAGCGTCATCATCGCCACCGGCGCTCAGGCTAAATGGCTGGGCCTACCGAGCGAGCAGAAGTTCCAGGGCTTTGGGGTCTCGGCCTGCGCCACCTGCGATGGCTTCTTCTATCGCAATAAGGAAGTGCTGGTGGTCGGCGGCGGCAATACCGCAGTTGAGGAAGCCTTGTTCCTCACCAACTTCGCTTCCAAGGTCATCCTCATCCATCGCCGCAACGAGTTCCGCGCCGAGCGCATCCTGCAGGAACGGCTGTTCAAGCATCCGAAGATCGAAGTGCGCTGGAACCATGAGATCGCCGAAATCGGCGGCTCGGCCATGCCGCCATCGGTCAACTCCGTTTCCCTTCGCGACCTTGCCACAAACCGCATTTATGAGCAGCCGATCGACGGTATCTTCATCGCCATCGGTCACGCGCCATCGACGTCGATTTTTGCTGGCAAGCTCGACATGAAGCCCGGCGGCTACCTTCGGGTAAAGCCGGGGACCACCGAAACCAACATTCCCGGCGTGTTTGCTGCTGGAGATGTGACCGACGATGTTTACCGTCAGGCAATCACTGCCGCAGGCATGGGTTGCATGGCGGCTCTGGAAGCTGAACGATACCTCGCTGAACACGAGCTCGCCGAAGCGGCGGAGTAATAAGCCGACCCAACTAGAAAGCGTCAGAAGAAATGCTCGACTGGGACAAACTCCGGATTTTCCACACCGCCGCCGAGTCGGGCAGCTTCACCCATGCCGCTGAAAAGCTGGGCATGAGCCAATCGGCGGTCAGTCGGCAGATTTCGGCGCTGGAAGATGACCTGGGCCTCAAGCTCTTCATCCGCCACGCCCGCGGTCTGGTCCTCACCGAAGTCGGCGAGCAACTGTTCCGCACCGCCCACCGCATGCACTGGGAACTGCAGCAGGTGGAAACACAGATGTCCGAAAGTCAGGATGTCCCCACCGGCCCTCTTATCGTCACTACTACCGTGGGTATTGGTTCGACCTGGCTATCATCGCGCCTCGACGAATTCCTCAAGCTCTATCCGCTGATCCAGCTCGAAATCCGCCTTAACGACGCCGAGCTCGATCTGGCAATGCGCGAGGCCGACGTAGCTATCCGTCTGCACCGCCCTAATCAGTCCGAAATGATCCAGCGCAAGCTGTTTACGGTGCACAACCACTTCTACGCATCCAAAAAGTACATCGCCGAATACGGCATGCCCTCCAGCGGCGAACAGCTCGACGATCACCGCATCATCAGCTTTGGCGAGCCGGTGCCGTCTTACCTCGGCGATATCAACTTCCTCGAGCGCATGGGCCGCACCGACTCAAGCCCTCGCCGCGCTGCCCTCAAGGTCAACGCCATCAACGGCATGATGCAGGCCTGCCGCGCCGGCACCGGCATCGCCATGCTGCCCGACTACGTCACCGAAAGCGAAGACGGCCTAGTACAGGTGCTGCCCGATATCGAGCTGCCCGCCTACGAGGCCTACTTCGTCTATCCGCCGGCCCTCAAAAATTCCAAGCGCGTCGGCGTGTTCCGGGACTTCCTCGTCGCCAAGGCTCGCGAGTGGTCCTTCTAGCTCGGCTACACTAACTTGCGACCACTGCAGCGGTTTTGCACCTTGACGACCTTCGGTCTCAGGCGCATTTCTGCCTAGTCGTTGGCAACCCTAGGACACGACTGTGAACCCCGACTCCCGAAGTCGATCTAGTATCCGGACGGCCCCAGCCACGTCATGACCTCAAGGTCCGGCGGGCGGGGTTGCCCGTGCAAAGGACCTCAATATGCTGCGTATCTACACCACGTCTGGCACGCACCTGAATTGCTCGATCACCGACGGCCTGTCCGACCGCACCGGTTTCGAAAACGCGATCTGGTACGATCTGATCAACCCGACCCGCGAAGAAGAGCACTTCGTCGAAAGCTGCCTCGGCATCCTCGTGCCGACACGCGACGAAATGAAGGACATCGAACCATCGGCCCGCCTCTACAGTGAGGCCAACGCCGAGTTCATGACCCTTACCGTGCTGACCAATCTGCATGAGCACGACCCGATCAAAACGCCAGTCCCCATCGTTCTGACCGACAAGACGCTCGTTACCATCC
>JAQGKG010000369.1 GCA_028290245.1 Devosia sp.
TGGGAGAGTAGGTCGCTGCAAGGTCTGCCAAAAACATCTGTGGTCTCAATTACGATGCCGAAAGAAATACACAAAACCCCCAGTCAGAAATGACTGGGGGTTTTTGCGTTTGAACGAAAAGGAAAGCTGCAGCAAGTTGAACCTGCAACCGCCTCAGCGTATCCACATTCAACTGCCACCAAGCATTGCAGCCAAAAAGCCGCCAACGCTCCAGTTGAAACGGATCAAACATGCGCGCCATCTTCCTGCTGATCGTCCTGTTGTTCACGCCCGTCGCCGCCATGGCGCAGGTGCCGGGACTGACGCCAGCGCCGGCGGCCAGCACAGAGCCAACTAGCGACGCCAGCATCGACGAACTGGTCCGGATCCTGGAAAATGACGAGACGCGGGCGCTGCTGATCGAGCGGCTGCAGCAGACCGGTGCCGAAGCTCCTGTCCCCGCGGAAGCACCGCAAGATCTCAGTATCGTGCGACAGCTCGCCGAATACACCCGAGCCGCAGCCGAGGGGACGTCGTCCACCTTGCGCTCGCTCGGCGCAGTGTTTGTCGATCTGCAGCAAGGCTTAAGCGGTACGCTGAACGCCGATCTCGAGGGTTTCCGCGATGTTGCGGTCGGCGTGTTGCTGGTCGCGGCGGGGCTGTTCGGCAGCTTCTGGGTATTGCGGCTGGTGGTACATTTGGCCCTGCGGATGATCGCGCGGCGCGTTGCCGGGCGTGGCTGGATATCGCGTGTTGCCGGCACCATCGGGGCGCTGCTGGTTGATCTTGGTTCGGTGTTATTGGCCTGGGCCATTGGCTATATCGTGGCGATCACCTTGGTCGGTGGCCCGACCGGGCGCATGGGCATCAACCAGTCCCTGCTGCTCAACGCATTCCTGCTGGTGGAAATGACCAAGATGGTGGCGCGGGCTTTGCTGGCGCCGCGCTATGAGGCCATTCGGCTGATCCCGGTGGGTGACAGCAATGCAGCCTACTGGTCATTCTGGCTGGCGCGGATAATTTCGCTGGTCGGCTACACGTTCCTGTTTTTCTCCCCACTGCTGGCCGCCAACATTTCACTCGGTGCTGCCTCGGCGGTGCAGGTGCTGGTGATGGCAACGGCCGTTACCATCGGCATCATTATCGTTCTGCAAAACAAGGACGATGTGCGGAGCTGGCTGTCTGGCATTGCCGCGCGGCGCGGGCATGACGGCACAGGTCAGCTGCTATCGCTGCTCGGCCAGCACTGGCATGTTCTGGCCATCCTCTATTTGGTGACGCTGCTGGTGGTGTGGTTCGCCAATCCGGAACGGGCGCTGCCCTTCATGCTCGGGGCGACGGTGCAGTCCATCGTGGCGATCCTCGTTGGCATCGTCATAGTCAGTTTCATCTCGCGGTTCGTCAATGCCGGCTTAAGCCTGCCGCCCGATATCAAGCAGCGGCTACCCTTGCTCGAAGCTCGGCTGCGAGCCTTCGTGCCGACCGTGATGCAGGTGGTGCGCTGGGTGGTGATCGTCGGCGTGCTGCTGGCTATTGCCCAGGCTTGGGCGCTGTTCGACTTTATCGGGTGGATCGGCAGCGAACACGGCCAGCAAGTCGCCGGCTCGGTCATCTCGGCCGCGCTGATCATCCTCGCTTGTATTGTGCTGCATGTGGTTGTCGCGTCGTGGATCGAATATCGGCTCAACACCAGCATCGGCAAAACGCCCACGGCGCGCGAGAAGACCCTGCTGGGCCTGTTCAAGAACGCCTTCACCATTGCACTGGTGGTGTTCGGCCTGATGCTGGCCCTGGCGCAAATCGGGGTGAACATCGCGCCGCTGCTGGCTGGCGCCGGTGTCGTCGGTCTCGCCATCGGTTTTGGTGCCCAAAAGCTGGTTCAGGACATCATCACCGGCATTTTCATCCAGTTTGAGAATGTGATGAACGAAGGCGATACGGTCGAGGCGGCGGGGTGCTCGGGCGTGGTCGAAAAGCTCACCATTCGATCCGTGACCATTCGCGACATGAGCGGCACCGTGCACCTGATCCCGTTTAGCTCGGTCGACCAAGTGTCCAACATGGTGCGCGGCTACTCGTTTTACGTGGCTGAGTTCGATGTGGCCTATGACAGCGACATCGAGGTGGTGAAGCAGATCATGCGTGAGGCCTTCGACGTGGTGATGGCCAGCGAGCACAAGGATGTCATCATCGACGATCTGGACCAGCCTGCCTTGGTCAATTTCGCGCAGGGGCAGATGAAAATGCGCTCGCGCATCAAGACGCTGGCCGGCAAGCAGTGGGGACCGGGGCGGCTGTACAGCGAGACGGTGAAGCGCATGCTGTTCGAGCGTGGTGTGCAGACGCCGAGCCAGACAGTCACCTATCGCACCGTCAATCAGTTGCCGCCTCCCGCATCAGATCCAGGGCCATAGCGCTGGCGCATTCGTGAACGGGCTGGACGTCAGCCTTAAACCGATCTTAATTTGATGGGTTAAAATAGTGATACACGCGCCAGTTGCGGCACAGCCGGCGCAACCGTGTTTTCTGTCACGCGTATCACGAGGCTCGTCATGTTCCACTCGACCGGAAAATCCGTCTTTCCCCTGCGCGGGCTTTCCGCATTGGCGATCGCTGCGGCCCTGAGCTTGAGCGCCGTGGCGCCCGCTTTGGCGAATAGCGCCAGCTTCGTTCGTGGCCTGTGGCCGCAGGCAGAAGCGCGCGGCGTCAGCCGCTCCGCATTCGAGGCGGCCTTTGCGGGCTATAGCTTCTCGCCCAAGCTGATGGAGCATACTAAATCACAACCC
>JAQGKG010000375.1 GCA_028290245.1 Devosia sp.
AATTCGGCCTGTGCAGCCATGATATAGAGGATGGTCATGCCTGCATCTCTAGCATGGAGTTTGAGCTTGCGAAGCCGCCGCGTTACCGGTTCGGTAAGGGCTACGTGACAATCTGATGAATGTAGACAGCTTCAGGGGATCAAGGTGCGTTTCGCGGTAATTGAAGGTAGCAGGGAATGGACCGAGCCGTCATGGCGCGAAGTTAGTCCTGCGCGGGCAGCAGTTCTCGTCGAGGATGTCGAAGCCGAAGCCCGTCGCCGCCTCCGATCCTGCAAGCTCAACGAGTGGCGCACCCGCGAATTCATCACCGGCCAATCTATGCCTGACGATATCCGCCACTTCGCCATGCAGGTCGAATTCGCCGCCGTAGCCATCGCGCGCCTGTCGCCGATCCCGGACGATTTCGACAGCGACGTGTACTGGCCAAGACTGCTCTGAGCTTGTAGGCCGCGTCTAGCGCCAGCCGCCCCTGGCTTCGAGGGTGGATTTCAGGATCAGCGTCAGGACGGCCATCAGCGCCAGCGTTGACGCGGCGGCGAAAGATCCGGTGACGTTGAAGTCGTTGAATAGCTGGCTGATCTGCAGGGGCAGGGTATTGGTCTGGCCGCGGATCGAGCCGGAGACAACGGAGACCGCTCCGAACTCGCCCATGACACGGGCATTGGTCAGGATGGCGCCGTAGAGAATCGCCCAGCGGATGTTGGGCAGCGTGACAAACCAGAACATCTGCCAACCATTGGCCCCGAGCGATAGCGCGGCTTCCTCGTCCTCGGTGCCCTGCTGCTGCATCAGCGGGATCAGTTCGCGCGCCACGAAGGGCGCGGTGACGAACAGGCCGACGAGGATGATCGCCGTGACGGTGAACATCAATTGGATGCCGGCGCCTTGTAGGACCGGGCCAAGCAGGCCCTGGCCGCCATATAGGAAAAGATAGACCGTGCCGGCGACGATGGGGCTGACGGCGGCGGGCAGTTCGATAAAGGTGATGAGCACCTGCCGACCGGGGAATTTGAACCGGGTGACCAGCCAGGCCACGCAGATGCCGACGGCGATGTTGATTGGCACGACGATGAGCGAGGTCAGCACCGTCAGGCCGATGGCGTGGACTGTGCTCGGTTCCGCTATGTTCGATAGATAGACGCCAAGACCCTCGCGGAGGGCGAAGGCGAAGATGACGGCGAGAGGGACCACCAGCAGCGCCGCGGCGAAGACGAAGGCGAGGGTGATCAGGGTGATTTCGGCGGGAGAGCGGGTGGCCGTCGTGGTGGTCATCAGCGGCTCCGGTCGGCGTAGCGCGTTTGCCAGGATTGCAGCGCGTTGGTCAGCAAGAGGAGGCAGAAGGCGGCCACAAGCAGGACGAAAGCCAAGGCGGCGGCGCCTTCGTAGTTGTATTCGTCGATGCGGATGAAGATCAGCAGCGAGACAATCTCGGTCTTGCCGGGCAAGTTACCGGCGATGAACACCACGGCGCCGAACTCGCCCAGCGCGCGGGCGAAGGACAGCACGCAGCCGGCCATGAAGGCGGGCAGTATGGTGGGCCAAATGACGCGGGAAAACACCTGCCATGGGGTGGCGCCGAGGGTTTTGGCGGCTTCCTCGAGGTCGACCTGGATATCCTCGAGCACCGGCTGGACGGTACGCACCACGAAGGGGATCGAGGTGAAGGTCATGGCGATGATGATGCCGGCCTGCGTGTAGTTGACCTTGAAGCCGTTAGGCTCCAGCAACTGGCCATACCAGCCGGTCGGCGCAAACAGCGTCACCAGCACCAGGCCGGCAACTGCGGTTGGCAGCGCGAACGGCAGGTCTACCAAGGCGTCTAGGATGCGTTTGCCGGGAAAGCTGTAGCGCGTCAGCACCCAGGCCAGCAGCAGGCCGAGCGCGCCGTTGAAAATGGTCGCGATGAACGCCGAGCTGAAGGTTATGCGATAGGCCGCGAGCGAGCGGTTGGAGGCGACGATGCGCCAGAATTCTTCCCAGCCCATGCCGCCGACCTTGAGCAGCATGGCCAGTAGCGGTAGCGCGATTATGATGGTGATGTAGAGCATCGAGACGCCAAGCGTCAGCCCGAAGCCGGGCAGCAGGTGCTTGGAACGTCTCTGCGCCATGTCGACCCTTCAATGCTAACGGCGTGACCACGGATGGCCACGCCGCTAAAATCACGTCAGCAGTGCTTACTGATTGAGGAACACCTTGTCGAGCAGGCCACCATCGGCGAAGTGCTCTGCCGCGACCTTGTCCCACCCACCAAAGGCTTCATCGACTGTCACGAGGCGAATTTCGGGGAAGTCGGCGGCGTGTGCAGCGAGAACTGCGTCGTCGCTGGGGCGGTGGAAATTGGCGGCGGCGACTTCCTGGCCTTCAGGAGTGAACAGGAATTCGAGATAGGCCTTGGCCAGATCACGGCTGCCACGCGCATCGACGACCTTGTCGACGATGGCGACGGGGAATTCGGACAGGAAGCTGACCGAAGGCGTGACGGCATCATACTTGTCGGCGCCAAGTTGCTTCTTCACGCTCAGCACTTCGGCCTCAAAGCTGACCAGCACGTCCCCAAGCTGGCGTTCGGTAAAGGCAGTGGTGGCAGCGCGGCCACCGGTCTCGAACACCGGGACGTTTGCGAACAGTTTGGTAAGGAATTCTTCGATCTTGGCTTCGTCGCCGGCATATTCCTCAATCGCCCAAGCGCGGGCGGCGAGATAGGTGTAGCGGCCGTTGCCGGAGGTCTTGGGATTGGGGAAGATCACCTGCACGCCATCGGCAGCCAGGTCGCCCCAGTCGCTGATGCCCTTGGGATTGCCGGCGCGTACGAGGAATGCCGGGAAAGAATAGAACGGCGCGGCATTGTTGGGGAATTCGGACGCCCAATCGTCGGAGACGAAGCCGCCGTCGACCAGCTTGTCGATATCGGTGACCTGGTTGAAGGTCACTACATCAGCGGCGAGGCCCTCGAGCACGGCACGGGCCTGGGCCGACGAGCCGGCGTGGGACTGGTTGACGGTCACTGTGGCGCCGGTCGCAGCGTAAGCGGCGTTTTCTGCCTCGAACAGCTCGCGGGCAATGTCATAGGACGCGTTCAGGATATCCGTCGGCTGGGCAAAGACCGGGCTGGTGCCGAGGACGACGGCCGCGACGGCGGTGGCAAGAAGCTTGTTCATGGTGACGCTGGTATCCAACGGTGGAGTTAAGTTGGGGTCGAGATGCAATGAGGTTTGCGTAAGCGTCCAGCGGTAAAGCGCTGTTTGGGAAGGGTAATTTACCAGCGGCCAGGGTGGCGGTTACGGCGTTGCGCCGGAGGGGCATCGAGAGGGATTTTGTTTCGTCCGGCCAAAAGAAAAGGCGCCGCTTGCGCGACGCCTTTGCAAATTGAGTCCGAAAGTTCGGCTAACTGATTATCAGTGTAGCGCTTTGACCGGCTCGGCGAACAGGTCGTATTCGTCGCTGTCGGTCACCAGCACGTCGAGCATGTCGCCGGGCTTGATGCCGGCGGCGTTGGAGATGACCACCTGACCGTCGATCTCGGGCGCGTCCCACTTGGAGCGGGCGATTGCCTTGTTCAGCTCAGGCTGAACGTCATCGACCAGCACCTGGATGGTGCGGCCGACCTTTTTGGCAAGCTGGCCGGCAGAGACGTTCTGGGCCACTTCCATTAGCCGTTCCCAGCGATCCTGCGCCACGTCGTCGGGCACAATGCCTTCGAGTTCGTTGGCAGGAGCGCCCGTGACGGGCTCATACTTGAAGCAGCCAGCACGGTCGATCTCGGCTTCCTCGATGAAGTCGAGCATCATCTCGAAGTCGTCTTCGGTCTCGCCGGGGAAGCCGACGATGAAGTTCGAGCGCACGGTGAGGTCCGGCACCTGGCTCTTCCAGCTCAGGATGCGGTTCAGGGTTTTTTCCTGATGGGCCGGGCGGCGCATGGCCTTCAGCACCGACGGCGAAGCATGCTGGAACGGAATGTCGAGATAGGGCAGCACGAGGCCGTCGGACATCAGTTCCATGATGGCATCAACATGGGGGTAGGGGTAGACATAATGCAGCCGGACCCAGGCGCCGAACTGGCCGAGTTCCTTGGCCAGGTCATAGAACTTGGCCTTGACCGGACGACCGCGATAATTGCTCTCGGCATACTTGATATCGACGCCGTAAGCGCTGGTATCCTGGCTGATCACCAGCAGTTCCTTGACGCCGTTGCGGACCAGGCCTTCAGCCTCGCCCAGAATGCCGGCTGCCGGACGCGAAGCAAGATCGCCGCGAATCTGGGGAATGATGCAGAAGGAGCAGCGATTGTTGCAGCCTTCGGAAATCTTCAGATAGGCGTAGTGGCGCGGCGTGAGCTTGAGGCCCTGTTCCGGCACCAGGTCGAGGAATTTGTTGGGGACGGGCGGCAGGTGCTTGTGCACCGCGGCGACGACGTTCTCATATTGATGCGGGCCGGAGATGGCGAGCACGGATGGGTGCGTGGCGCGAATCAGCTCTTCTTCGACGCCGAGGCAGCCGGTGACGATGACGCGGCCGTTTTCGGCAAGGGCTTCACCGATGGCTTCGAGCGATTCCTGCTTGGCGGAATCAAGGAAGCCGCAGGTGTTGACGAGGACGATGTCGGCACCGGCATAATCGCGGCTGAACGAATAGCCCTGGGCGCGCAACGTCGACATGATGCGTTCGCTATCGACGAGGGCTTTGGGGCAGCCGAGGCTGACGAGGCCAATTTTTGGCGCTTGGCTCATGAGAGCAGGTATTCCAATGTTGGATGGTTGCGGGCGTCATACAGAAACTTTGACGGTTACGCAATGTGACTGCCCCCAGCGTGACGCGGGGCAGGGCTGCCGAGAGCGGCGGGCAGGCGGGCTTGTATGTCGCATTTAGCGAACAGTGCATCTGCGGCAGTTCCGGTTACTTCGCTCAAGGGTTTGCTTTATTGGGGTTTTCGAGTGCGCCCTGACAGGCGCAGCGTCCCCGTGCTCAAAGGAGCCACACCATGTTCGATCGTCTCTCCGCCTACGCGCCGCAGGCCCTCGCCGTGCTGCGCATCATTACCGCGCTGCTGTTCATTGCACACGGCGTGCAGAAGGTCCTCGGCTTCCCTGAAGGCATGTCGCCACCAGTTGGCAGCATTTTCTGGATCGCCGGCCTCATCGAGATCGTCACCGGCATCCTGATCGCCATCGGTTTTTTCACCCGCCCAGCTGCGTTCATCGCTTCGGGAACCATGGCTGTGGCTTACTTCATGGTTCACGCGGCACAGGGCCCGCTGCCTGTCGGTAATGGTGGCGACGCTGCGATCCTGTTCTGCTTCGTGTTCCTCTACCTGGTCTTTGCCGGCCCAGGCGCCTGGAGCGTCAACAAGAAGTAAGCTTGTTGTTTGAATGAAAAAGGTCGCCGGAACTAAGGTTCTGGCGGCCTTTCTGTTTTAAGTGTCCCCGGCTTATGCCTTCGGGGGTGGCGTGCGCTTGGCGGTTCGACGGGGTTTTGCGAAGACTTCGCCGGAAGTGGTGGCTGGGCCGCGTGGTGCGTCGGGTGCCGCGTAGGGGAATGGCTCGGTGGCCGGGGTGATGTATTCGTCGGCTTCGGCGTAGTCGAGGTCGTCGCTGCCTTCCTCGGCAAGGTCGCGGATGGCGTCGCGGACTTCGTCGAGCAGGGATGCCGAAAAGCGCGAGCGGTTGACGGTCTCGCCGCTGGCTTCATGGGTCTTGAACCAGACCAACAGCGCCTCGCAGGCGATGCGCAGGCCGACAAACGACAGCAGGCCAAACGCCAGTATTTCGAGAATGCCCCACAGACCAGTGCCGAAACCGAAGCCGAAGCTCCAGAACAGATGGCTTACGGCCCACAGCAGGATGGCGGCAAGGCCGAGTGCATATAGAATCGGCACCAGCTTCGGCGACAGGATCGCATCGAGCCGGAACAGCGTCTGGCGGGTAAACAGGCGTTTCAGATCATCGAGCGTCATAGTGTCCTCCAAGGCGCCAATGCAATGCAGTGTTACGCAACTAGGCCACGCGGGCCAGTGCTGACAAGGCTTTCCTCACTTGCGGATATGGTGGGTCCGAAGCGGCGCTCGAAAGCTGACCGCAGGACCGAATCGACTTCCGGCATCAAGACCAATTGACCGAGGTCCTCGAAGCTGGTGACGCCCTGGTCGGTAATGCCGCAGGGGACGATGCCGTCGTAGTGGCTGAGGTCGGGCATGACGTTGAGCGAAATGCCGTGGAAGGTCACCCATTTGGAGACGCGGACGCCGATGGCGGCGATCTTGTCTTCCCTAAGCATGCCCTTATCGGGACGCTGCACCCAGAC
>JAQGKG010000380.1 GCA_028290245.1 Devosia sp.
CCTGGGCACAGGACCGGCCGGTGCTACCGGCGCCGCATCAGGTGGTTGGTGAAATCTGGAACGCTACTGTGGCGCTGGAGATTACCTCGAAGCGTTCACTGGCCTATCACGGCTGGATCACCCTTTCGTCCACGCTGCTGGGCTTCGTGCTGGGCACGGTGCTTGGCGTGCTGCTCGCTGTGATCATCGTCCACAACGAGGCGTCCAATCGCTCGCTGATGCCGTGGATCATTGCCAGCCAGACCATCCCCATTCTCGCTATCGCGCCGATGGTGGTGGTCGGCCTCGGCGCGGTTGGGATTACTGGCACGGTGCCGCGAGCGCTGATCTCGATGTATCTGAGTTTTTTCCCGGTGGTGGTCGGCATGGTCAAGGGGCTGCGCTCGCCCGAGGCGATCCAGCTCGACCTGATGCGCACCTATGATGCCTCGCCGTGGCAGACGTTCTGGAAACTGCGCTGGCCAGCCGCCATGCCGATGCTGTTTGCCTCGATGAAGGTGGGCATCGCCATCTCGCTGATCGGCGCCGTGGTCAGCGAATTGTCCAACGCGGCCGGTGGCGGGCTCGGCGTGCGGCTGCTCACCGGCTCATATAACGGCCAGACCATCCAGATCTGGGCGGCTCTCTTCATTGCCGCAGCGCTGGCGGCGGTGCTGGTGATGATCGTCGGTTTCGCCGAAACCGCGGTCAACCGTCGGATGGGAGCCCGCCCGGCATGAGCCAGTTGCAGTTCTTCCTAGCCCTCGTTGCCGGTGGTCTTTCGGCGGCGGCCTTTGCCCTCAGCGTGGTGACGCCGTTCGAGCAGGGCCTGTTGCTCAAGGCGTTCCTGGGCCTGGGCTTCTTGTCCCTGATCCGCTTTTTCCTTCCCCTCGGGCTGTGGGCCGATGGCGCCTTCGCCCTGCTGGGTGCCGTCGCCTTGCTGACCACAGTTGGCGCATTCGGGCCAACGCCAGCTTTCTTTTGGATGGCGCTCGTCGTCGCGTGGCTGTTTTCGTGGCTGTTTGTCGAGCGCCTCAGCAAGGCATTGGCGCCGAGGCTCTCCGACAATGCCGGGCTCGGCCTGCTGATCCCAGTCGTGTTCGGACTGGCGCTGCTGGTGATCTGGGAGGTGGTGACGCGCGGCGCCAATGTGCCGCCGGTGTTGTTACCAGCCCCGTCGATGATCGGCGCACAGCTGGCCAATTCGACCTCGATCCTGTGGGCCGATTTCGTGCAGACCTTCATCAAATCGGTGCTGCCTGGCTATGCCATCGGCTGCCTGTCGGGCCTCGTGGTAGCGATCCTCGTCGACCGCTCGCCCTTCCTCAAGGCAGGCCTACTGCCGATCGGCAACTTCATGTCGGCGCTGCCCATCATCGGCATTGCGCCTATCATGGTGATGTGGTTCGGCTTCGACTGGCAGAGCAAGGCCGCCGTGGTCGTGGCGATGACGTTTTTCCCGATGCTGGTCAACACCGTGGCCGGCCTCAATGCCAGTTCCGCCATCGAGCGCGACCTGATGCGCACCTATGCCGCCGATTACTGGCAAACTCTTATGAAGCTAAGGCTTCCCGCTGCGGGCCCCTTCATATTCAACGCCCTCAAGATCAACTCGACTTTGGCCTTGATCGGCGCAATCGTAGCGGAATTCTTCGGGACGCCCATTGTGGGAATGGGTTTCCGAATATCGACAGGCGTTGGCCGGCTGGCCATCGATCTGGTCTGGGCAGAGATCGCCGTTGCAGCGGTCGCGGGGTCTGCCTTCTACGGGGTGATCGCCCTCATCGAGAGGGGCGTCACCTTCTGGCATCCGTCGGTCCGTGGTGGACGGGCGTAACAGGGAAATAGGGAACGACAAATGAAGAAAATTATCGGAGGTCTGCTCGTCAGCGCCTTGGCGCTTTCAGCCGGTTCCGCATTCGCTGCGGACGCGCTAACGCTGCAGCTCAAGTGGGTCACCCAGGCGCAGTTTGCCGGCTATCTCGTCGCCGAATCCAAGGGTTTCTATGACGCCGAAGACCTCGACATCACCATCCTGCCCGGCGGCCCAAACATTGCGCCCGAGCAGGTGATTGCCGGCGGCGGCGCCGACATCATCGTCACCTGGATGGCAGCCGGCATGGCCGCTCGCGAATCCGGCGTGCCGCTGGTCAATATCGCCCAGCCGTTCAAGAAGTCCGGCCTGATGATGATCTGTCCTGCGGAAAAGGAGATCAAGACCGTCGCCGACTTCCCCGGCCACACGCTGGGCGTCTGGTTCTTCGGCAATGAATATCCGTTCTTTGCCTGGATGAACAAGGAAGGCGTTGCCACCGATGGTTCGGCTGGCGGCGTCACCGTGTTGCAGCAGAGCTTTGACATTCAGCCGATGATCCAGGGCCAGGCCGATTGCATTTCGGTGATGACCTACAATGAATACGGCCAGGCGCTCGACGCCGGTTACGGCCCGGAAAACCTCACCATCTTCAACTACACCGACATGGGCAATGACCTGCTCGAAGACGGTCTCTATGTGCTTGAAGACTCGCTCAAGGACCCGGCAAAGGTCGATGCCTATACCCGCTTCGTCCGCGCTTCGATGAAGGGTTGGGCCTATGCAGCCGCCAACCCCGAAGAAGCCGCCCAGATTGTCGTCGACATGGACGACACCGGCGCCGCAACGCTCGAGCACCAGCTCTATATGACCGGCGAAGTCGCCAAGCTGGTCGACCCGGCCGACGCCAAGCTCGACCCGGCCACCTATGAGCGCACGGTCAAGGCCCTGCTCGACCAGAAGATCATCAAGGCCGAGCCAGTCGGCGCTTTCACCAGCGTCGTCACCGACGGCCTGTAAGCCACTCTGACATCGATCTAAAAGGCGGGGAGCGATCCCTGCCTTTTTTGTTTACCTAAGCTCACGGCCCTGTGTGCAAATTTGATGCAACCCGGGAACGAATCCTCCTTCGCGATGTTGATGCAGCACTCTATGCGTCAACCAAGAAGGGCATTTCCCATGAACTCCATCATCTATATCGTCGGCCTCATTGTCATCGTCATGGCCATCCTGTCGTTCAT
The DNA here is from genome assembly GCA_028290245.1 of Devosia sp. GTDB lineage: Bacteria > Pseudomonadota > Alphaproteobacteria > Rhizobiales > Devosiaceae > Devosia. The sequence goes on from JAQGKG010000380.1 coordinate 3,034, forward strand.
CGGTCTTGCCTAAGCATCGGCGGCAAGAACAACAACATCACAACAGGAGTCGCCACCATGACCATTGACGCGCCCGCGGGCGTTATCGTCGCCCAGACCTCAGCGACCAACCGCGACCAATCGTCCTATGTCGATTGGCCCGCCATTATTGCCGGCATCGTGCTTGCCTCGGCCATCAGCCTCGTGCTGATCAGCTTTGGCTCGGCTGTCGGCCTGAACTTCCTCGACTTCGGCTATGGCGACGGTCCGAACCCGATTTTCGTCGGTATCGCTGCCGCAACCTGGTTCCTCTGGGTGCAGATTTCCAGCTTTATGGCTGGTGGCTATCTGACCGGTCGCCTGCGTCGTCGCCACTTCGATGCCGACGAGCATGAGAGCGATCTGCGTGACGGTGCCCATGGCCTGCTGGTCTGGGCCGGCGCTGCAATTCTCGGTGCAATGATCGCCGTTGGCGGTATCGGCGCTGCAGCCAACGCCGTTGGCAATGTTGCCGCCACGGCAACCACTGCCGCATCCAATGTTACCGAAGGCGCTGCTGACGCGGTTGATCCGAACGCCTACTTTATCGACACGATGTTCCGCACGACCCAGCCGGTCGACGCTGAGGCCGCTCGTGGCGAAGCTGGTCGCATCTTTGCCCAGGCCGCCCTTGGTGATGGCGCCGTTGCCGATGCCGACCGTACTTACCTGGCCAGCGTCGTTGCCGCCAACACCGGCATCCCGCAGCCTGAAGCCGAAGCTCGTGTCGACCAGGCAATCACCAGCGTCGAAGAAGCCCGTCAGACGGCTGTCGAAGCTGCTCGTATTGCTCGTAACACCGCCATCATCGGCGCCTTCCTGATTGCTGCCTCGCTGCTGGTTTCGGCCATCGGCGCATTCTGGGCCGCCCAGAAGGGTGGCAACCACCGCGACGAGAACACCGTATTGACCGGCGCTTTCCGCCGCTTCTAACAGTCAGAAAAGGACAACAACATGTTTCGTGGAATTGGACTATGGCTGCTGGGCGTGCCGATCTGGCTGATCATCATCATCGTGTTCTTCCTGCGCTAGGAAGACCAAAGGCGGGGAGCAATCCCCGCCTTTTTCAATTTTTCAGTTAAACACCCGGCGGCATTTGAACTGGCCGAATTCGACCCAGCCGGTCGCCAGCACGTCGCCTTTGAAGCTGACCCAGCATTCGTCGAGCGACACCGGCGATCCCGCCCCGGTCAACAATACTGCATTGCCATGGCGCACAGCGGCAGCCTGTTGCGGGTCGAGGCGGATTTCCGGCAGATCGGAAAACCCAGCGGCAACGGGCTTGAGCAGCGCATCGCGCTCTTCCAGCGACAGTGCCTCAAGCTGGTCGATGGTCAGCGCGTCTTCGTCGTGGAACGGCCCGACTGCGGCGCGGTGCAGCAGGCTGACATGGCCCCGGGTGCCCAGCACTTCGCCAATGTCACGCGCCAGCGAGCGCACATAGGTGCCCTTGCCGCAGGTGACTTCGAGTGTCGAGGTCTCCGAGCCATGCTCGATCAACTCGATCGCATCGACGTCAATTGGCCGCGGCTGCAGTTCCACCGCTTCGCCGGCGCGCGCCAAATCATAAGCGCGCTCGCCGTCGATCTTGAGCGCCGAGAAAATCGGCGGGCGCTGCATGATCGTACCCACAAACTGCGGCAGCACGGCTTCGAGCGCCGCCCGGTCGGGCCGCACATCTGAAGTGGCGATCACCTCGCCCTCGGCGTCATCGGTCGTGGTGGCGCTGCCCCATTTGATGGCAAAACGATAGACCTTGGTGCCGTCCTGCACCTGCGGCACGGCCTTGGTCGCCTCGCCCAGCGCAATCGGCAGGATGCCGGTGGCGAGCGGGTCGAGCGTGCCGGCGTGACCGGCTTTGGCGGCGCTGAACAGCCACCGCACCTTGCCGACCGCCTGGGTGGAGGTCATGTTGAATGGTTTGTCGAGCACCACCCATCCGGAAATGGGGCGCTTGATACGCTTGGGCTTGTCGTTCACTCGGTCTCGCCGTCTTCTTCATCGAGGTCGCGCTGGACTTTATCGGAACGCAGCAGCGCATCAATGCGGCTGGCTTCTTCGAAGGTGTCATCGACGAAAAAGCGCACTTCGGGCGCAAACTTCATGTTGACCTGTGGCGCCACGCGGCCACGAATGAACTTCGCATTGCGGTTTAGCGCCGCAACGATTTCCTCGGCATGCAGGCCGCCCAGCGGCATGATATAGGCGTTGGCGATCTTGAGATCGTTGGTCATGCGCACTTCGGGCACGGTGATCACGGCGCCGCGCAAGGCATCGTCGTCGACGTCGCCGCGGGCGAAGATGGCGGCCAGCGCGTGGCGCACCAGTTCGCCGACGCGCAGCATGCGCTGGTTGGGGCCGGTTTGTTTGTTGTCTTTGCTCATTGGAGCGAATTAGGCTTTTGGCGCCCTGACGTCAATCGGCGAGGCGGTCACGTCGGCGATGGTCGCCCATGCCTGCCCTCGGGCAACACCCGATGTGGCGGCTGGTGGCCATCCATGAAGGCGCGGATATTGACGATGACCGTCTCGCCCATTTCAATACGGGCCTCGAGCGTTGCCGAGGCCATATGGGCGGTCAGCACGACTTTGTTGGCCTCGGCCAGCGCCAGCAGCCGCGCGTCGATGCCATTGCGATTTTCAAACACATCCAGCGCCGCGCCGCTCAGGTGGCCGCATTCGATCTCGTGCAGCATGGCGGCTTCGTCGACCAGCTCGGGCCGGCTGACATTGACCACGAAGCTGCCCGGCTTCATCCGTTTGAGCCGGTCGGCGGAGAGGATATGAAAGGTTTCGCGCGTGTGCGGCGTGTGCAGCGAGACGATATCCACCGCCTCGATCATCGCATCGAGATCATGCCAATAGGTGGCTTCGAGCGGGGCTTCGACGCCGGGCGGGCGACGGTTGCGGGAAAAATAATGGATATTGAGCCCGAACGCCTTGGCCCGCTGCGCCACCGCAGTGCCAATTCGCCCCATGCCGACAATGCCCAGCGCCTTGCCACGCAGGCGATGACCGAGCATCGAAGTCGGCGACCATCCGGCCCAGACACCATCGCGCACCAGCATCTGGGTGCCCTCGACTAGCCGGCGTGGCAGCGCCAGCATGAGCATCATCGCCATGTCGGCGGTGTCTTCGGTGAGCACGCTCGGCGTATTGGTCACGGTCAGGCCAGCGGCCCAGGCGGCCTCGATGTCGATATTGTCGACGCCATTGCCGAACTGGGCGATCAGCCGCACGCTCTTGGGCAGGCGGGCGATCAGCGCGGCGTCGATGCGGTCGGTAATTGAGCAGACCAGTACGTCCTTGCCCTCGAGACCCTCGATGATGTCATCGCCGGTCAACGTCACGTCGCCCTCGTTGACATGAGTTTCAAACAGCGTCGCCATGCGCGCCTCGATGGTTTCGGGCAGGCGCCGGGTCACTAGAATGTTGGGTTTTGGGCTGGCCATATGTTCCGGGTTCGAGCGGCGCGGGGGTGTGGAAAACCCATCCTTTAGCGCCCATTAAGGATCATTTGGTAGTGATAGGGCAAATCCAATTGTCTGCAAAGTCATGTTTGACGAGACCGTGAGCCGCCCCATCGCCCGCCACCGCCAGTCCCTGTTTCCCCTGTTCTCGTGGCTGGCTTTGCTGGCGGCATTGCTGACTGCGCCCGCCTTCGCTCAGGCCAACAATCCCAGCGGCCTGCCGCTGCCGCGCTTCGTCACCACGCGATCCGAACCGATCAACGTGCGCGTCGGGCCGGGCCAGAAATACGACATCGCCTGGACCTATCTCAAATCCGGCATTCCCGTCGAAATTGTCCAGGAGTTCGATACCTGGCGCAAGATACGCGACATGGACGGCAGCGAAGGCTGGATTCACCAAAACCTGCTGGCTGGCACCCGCGCCGGCTATGTGACGCCGATCATGGCCAACGGCGAAATCGCCTTGCTGGCCAATCAGGCCAATGAGTCCAGCGTCCGCGCGCGCCTCGGACCGGGCTTCAAGGTCACCATCAAGGAATGCGACGGCACCTGGTGCGAAGTCAGCGCCAGCGATCCCAACCAGCGCTCGACCACCTATTCGGGCTACATGCATCAGGAAGAACTCTGGGGCGTCTACCCGGATGAAGTGTTCGACTAAAGCTCCGCAATCGCGTTAGCCGTCTGCCGCGCCACACGAACGGCATTGTCCTGCTTGGGACAGGTAGCGCAAAATCGGTCTGGATCGATCAGGTAGTCAAGGCAACAGCCCTTGCGCTTGACGATCAGCAGGCGCTGACCGGACGGCGCGGAAACCGGCTCCAACTCGCCTTGTCCAGTTAGCCCCAACGCTTCCAGCCACAGCGCCGTATAGCGCTCTATGGTCTCTGCGGGGATGTCGCGACGGCGATGGCTGAGCCAGACCATCAGGCTCAGCATCCGGTCAGCAAACAGGCGCTTGGCCGGCAGAGGCTTGAGCTTGGTCAGCGCATTGATCTCGCCCAGCATGGCCGCGGCGATCGGCCTGAGCTGGCGCGCCGCCTCGGCGATCAGCTCTTCCGGAGTCCCTGCCGTCGGCACGCCCGGCAGCAATCGATAGCCATCAACATAGATGCCCTTCCGGTGCTGGCTCAATGTGCCGAGGCCCGGCATCGCGCCATGAATATGCGCCGCGATTACCGCGAGATAGGCTGGCTGCCACAGCAGGTTGGTCCACAGCCGCACCGCATAAAACGCCGGCCCTGCGTGCGGATAGGTTGCGGCCAAAGCCGCATGCAATTCACCCAGCACCGCGGAATTATCCGCGCCCGGCACATACCAGCCCGGACGCGCCCCTCCAGGCTCGCCCTTCATGAAGCCGGTGGCCTGCGCCGCCGTCGCGATCAGCCGCGTCGTGGCGGCATCGCCGGTGTCTTGTGCAAAGAGAAATGAGCGGGCCATGGCGCGGTTCTAGCGCCGCATCGGCACAGAGAAAAGCCCGTTGACGAATTCCGCTTGACGCATTGTCTTAGTGTGCTACAAAACTAGCACACTACCAAGGCATGACACATGGATGATTTTCATACCAGCCAGCCGATCTTCGTCCAGATCAGGCAGAGGCTAACCGAGATGATCCTGCGCGGATCGGTCGGCGAGGGCGAGGCATTGCCCTCGGTCCGCCAGATCGCCGCCGATCTGTCGGTCAATCCGCTGACCGTCACCAAGGCGTTCGAAGCCCTGGTCGACATTGGCGTCGTCGAGAAACGAAGGGGACTGGGGATGTTCGTCAAGACCGGGGCGCGGGCCGAATTGCTCGCCCATGAGCGCGAAAAGTTTTTGAAAGAGGACTGGCCGCGCATCGCTGCGCAGATCAAGGCGCTGAACCTCGACGTCAATACGCTGCTGACCACGCCAGCTCAGGGAGCCGAGCAATGACCGACCTTTCCGCTTCGACCGACCTCGACGTCCAACCCATCGTTTCCGCCCGTGGCCTGCGCAAGAAGTTCGGCCGCAAGGAAATCCTGCATGGTCTGGATTTCGATATTCCGCCCGGCCGCATCTATGGCCTGATCGGCCACAACGGCGCCGGCAAGACGACGACGCTCAACGCCATGTTGGGCCTGACCCATTGCGAGGGCACCATCCGCGTCCTCGGCGAAGACCCCTTCGCCAAACGCGCCAAGCTGATGGAAAACGTTGCCTTCATTTCGGACGTGGCCAGCCTGCCCAGGTTCTTGCGGGTGCGCGAACTGTTTGCGCTGCTGACCAATATTCATCCAAACTTTTCGCCGGAAAAGGCGCGCAGCTTCCTCGAGGGCACCGACATCAAGCCCGAGATGAAGGTGAAACACCTGTCCAAGGGCATGGTGGCCCAGCTTCATCTCGCCGTCGTCATGGCGATCGATGCCAAGCTGCTGGTGCTGGATGAGCCGACGCTGGGTCTCGACATCACCTATCGCAAGCGCTTTTATCGGCGCCTGCTGGAAGACTACATGACCGAGGAGCGGACCCTGATCATCACCACCCATCAGGTGGACGAGATCGAGTTCATGCTCTCCGACATCATGTTCATCCGCGACGGCGACCTGATCCTCCACATGCAGATGGAAACCGTGAACGAGAAGTTCACCCAGCTAGTCGTAAACGACCCGGCGCAGCACGCCGCGGCGCGTGCGCATGGCCCAGTCTATGAAGAAACCCGTTTCGGGCAAACCGTGATGATCTTCGACGGCATCGACCGCGCCGTGCTGGAACCCTATGGCCGGCTCTCGACACCGACCTTGTCCGATCTTTTTGTCGCGCTGATGCAGCGTCCGACTGCCAACCCGGAGGCTGCGCGATGAAGGCTTTCACCGCACTGGTCCACCGCGAGTATATCGAGCATCGCGGCGCCTTTCTGATCGGGCCATTGATTCTCGTCGCCGTGCTGTTCGGCGCCACCATTCTCGCCTTCACCGTCGGGCGCGTCGACGCGCGTTTTTCGGGCGCCCTGTTCACCGTGGCGCCGCTGCGGGTTTATGAGCTGGGCTTCCTGTTCTTTGGCCTCGGCTGGTCGCTCTATATGATTTCGGTGCTGTTCTTTTACTGCGCCGATGGCTTTGCCGCCGACAAGCGCAACAATGCCATGCTGTTCTGGAAGTCGATGCCGGTCACCGATTTCAAGGTATTGCTGAGCAAGCTGGTGGCGGGCATTACCGTGCTGCCGGGCACTGTCTATGCCGTGGCCCTGCTGAGCGGCCTCCTGCTCTTTGGCGTGGCCTATGTGACCATGCTGATCAATGGCACAGCGACCGTTGCGACGCTGAGCAGCATCGTGGTGATCTATGGCCAGGTGGCGCTGGCCATTCTCGTCGCCATCGTCTGCGGCCTGTTGTGGTATCTGCCGATGATGGCGTTGGTTGGAGCCGTGGCTACCGCCGTCGGCCGCTGGGCCATCCCGATTTCGCTATTGGTGCCGGCGCTGGTCTCGACGCTGGAATGGGTCACTTTGGGCGGCTTGCACCCGTTTCAAACTCACACCTGGCGCTTCATTGAATATCGCGGGGCGCTGCCTAGCACGCCCTATATCGAAAGCTGGTCGGTATCAGCCGAGAGCTTCAATGGCGTCGCTTTTGCCACTGACCTGATAGCGCACATGGATTGGACCCAGGTCGGCATCGGCGTGGTGTTCGCGATCTTCGTCCTTTATCTCGCCAGCGAGTACCGCCGCCGCGTCAACGACAACTAAGCAAACCTCCAGCATGCCGCCGCGCTTTTGCCAGCGTGGCGGCATGGTCTTTTTAAGCCCGATCCATCACGGCGGGCACCGGCCGGAACGGCCCGGAACCGGCCTCCTGTCGGTCCAGCAGCGCCGTTTCCGCCGCGATGATGGTGCAGGTCAGCCCCGCAGGTGCATAGTCGAAGGTTACGCTGGCACCGAGATCGGCTGCCAGCGCCCGCTCGATCATGCGCGAGCCAAAGCCCTTGCCCGATGGCGGCACCACACGCGGCCCGCCGCTTTCGCGCCAGGTCAGGATCAGCTTGTGACCCTCGGTCAGCGCCCAGCCGATACTGACCTGCCCGCTTTCATTGCTCAGCGCGCCATATTTACTGGCATTGGTGCACAGCTCATGCAGCGCCATGGCCAGCGACAGCGCCGCCTTGGCATGCAGCTCTACATTGGCGCCGGACAGCGTAAAGCGCGGCTGTTCCTTGCCAAAAAATGGCCCGATCGCCGTTTTCACCACCGCCTCGACCGAGGCGCTTTCGCTATGCCTTGCGGTCAGCAGCTTGTGCGCATCGGCCATCACCGCCAGCCGGCCATAGAAGGCTTGGAGGGATTCCTCCGCCACCTCGGAGTTGCGGAAACTTTGCCGCGCCACGGCTTGCACCGTCGCCAGCAGGTTCTTGATGCGATGATCGAGTTCACGCGCCAATAGGTCCCGGTGCTGCTCAGCCTCCTGTTGCGCTATTTGACGCTGGCTCAATTCGTCGAGCAGATCGTCGATGGCCTCGCCGACCTGATGGAACTCGGCCTGGCCGACCATACGAGTGCGTGCGCTGTGGTCGCCCGAGCGCCAGGCGCGAATGGTGCGCAACAGGCGCAGTACCGGGCGGCGGATGAACTGCCGGCCAAAGCTCAGCGCCAGCAACATGGCTACAAAGCCGCCGACGGCGGCGAGGATTACACCGCGGATGGTCGCATCATTGATAGGCGACATGGCGTCGGCTACTGCCGATCCGGCGCTTACGTACAGTCCCAAGGGACGACTGGCTGGCTGATAACCCAGGATGCGTTCGGTCCCGTCCTGGCTGATTACCTGCATGGTGCCAGATTCTGCGCCAGTGACGAGCGGCAGGAAAGCGTCCGGGACCCGCGTTCCGACGAATCGCTCGGGGAAAGGTTCACGCGCGATGATCATGCCATTACGGTCGGCAATGGTGAGGGCGCTGCCCTGCGCAAAGGGGCGCTCCTTGAGCACACGGCCGAGATAATCCAGGCCGAGCGTGGCAATGACAAAACCCTGTAGTGACCCGCCCTCACCCCTTCGCTGCGTTCCCAGCAGCAAAGCTGGACCAGCGGCCACCTCGACATATTCACCTATGGCGAAGAGCTGCTCGATGAGGCTCTGTCGCACACTGGCGCTCAGCTCAGGCCGTAGATCCTGCGCAGGTGCCGCAGTCGCACAAAGCGAGTGGCCGTCGAGATCGGTGATGTTGATCAAGCTCACCTGGGGAAGCTGTGCACTCAGCCGGTTGAGATAGCCCGAACACTCCGCGCCAGCATCTATCGCCACTGGAGCGCTGGCGACGGCCACCATCAGCGCGGCCGCCCCGGTCATCAGGCGCTCCATTTCCAACGCTGCCAACTCGCTCATCCGAAGAGCATAGTCATGTATCTCAGCCTGACGGGCCGTGCGCAGGGTAAATTCATTAAAGCCCAGAATCGCCAAAGCCGGCAGCAGAGCAACCGCAGTTAGCAGCAGCAGTCTATGGCTGAGCGATAAGCTTGGCGCTTTCATGCCCCCTCCCAGCATGCCCGATGCGGGTCAAGATCAGTTAGTCAGATCGCCCGCCATCACGCCAGTGCAATTTGCGTGGCGCATTTAAGCCTCTGTGAATTGGCTATGCTCGGTCTAGACGCAGCACTTTGCGCCACCACCGGTTCCGCCGATGACGTGCAAAGTCGTAGAATATCTTGTTGGTCATGATGTGGCGGTAGAACCGGGTAAACGCCACGGAGCGCCGCATGCTGGTGATGATAAACCACGGCTTGGCTTTGCCTGTATAATGCAGGATGGCCGGATCGAGCCCTTCGTGCACCGGCCGCGCATCGATGGTGTTCCAGCGCCAAGGCAGTTGTAGCCAGCGGCCGCGGAACACCAAATTGAGCAGGTCCTGATCGTAGTAGATCCGCTGCATGATGCCTTCAGCCTCGGCCTTTTGCACGTAGTCCACGATGTTGGCCGCGCGCCAGCCGGCAACGTCGATAAGCATCACGCCTGAATTGAAATAGGACGCCGCAACATCAAAAATGTCGCGATTTCCGCGGACGTCCCGTCCCGCAACAATCCAGGCGCCACCGAGGTCGCGAACAGCGGCAACAGGATTGCCCTCCATATCCCAATCGAAGAGCGCCGCAATGTCGTCTCGGACCATGGTGTCGCAATCGAGATAGACGATGCGCGTCACCTCCGCTGGCAGCAGGCGATCGATAAGCAGTCTAGCATAAACCACCGCTGGAAATTGCCGGCTCTGTCGCAGGCGCCCAGAAAATTCCTGGAACAGCGATGATTGATCGAGGTCATACCAGCGTAGCGACGCTCCGAATTCACTGGCAATCGCTTCAAGATCGACCTTGTGTTGCGGCGTCAGCGTGCGGTGCAGCAGATGAAACACCAGATCCGTACGTCGCTTGCTGAACAGACAGATCGACCGCATCGTCGCATAGGCCGGCGCCCAGAAGTTGTCGTCGAACGTCAATGCGACATGGATAGAGCGGTCCGTCATACGTCGTTCCCAAGCTACAGATCGACCGGGTACAGTCTGCACGGAACGTCGCGCTGCACGTAGGGCCAATGTATCCGCTGCTTTGGCACCGGCCCTGCTATGCGTCAACCTTGCGTTGTGCTGCCGACCTTACCGCAGCAAGGTCGGCAGGACACAAGCTACACGCTACCGGCAATAATCTCGAAGGAGCGCTTGCGCTTGTCGTGGTCGAAGACGTCCGAGATGATCATCAACTCGTCGGCGCCGGTGCGGGCGACGAGGTCTGCAATGCGTTCGCGGACTGTCTCGGCTGAGCCATAGATGGAATTGCCCAGCATGTTCGCTGCCTGGGCTTTTTCGGAGGGCGACCAGTAGGCGTCGATGTTGTCGATTGGCGGCTGGCTGAGGCCGCGGGCGCCGCGGAAAATGTTGGCGAAGGACATTTGCTGGGTGGTCGCCAGATGGCGCGCTTCGGCATCGGTTTCGGCCGCGATGATGTTGACGCCGATCATGGCGTGGGGCGCTGCCAGTTGCTCGGAGCGCTTGAACCGGCTGCGATAGACATCGAGCGCCATCATCAGCTGGTCAGGCGCAAAATGAGAGGCGAATGCATAGGGCAGGCCGAGTTCGGCGGCGAGTTGGGCGCCATAGGTACTCGATCCGAGGATCCACAGCGGTACTTCGGTGCCTGCGGCCGGCACCGCCTGTAGGCGCTGTTCAGGCCCCGCGGGTGCGAAATAGGCCTGCAGCTCCAGAACGTCCTGCGGGAAATTATCGGAATTGGTCAGCGAGCGACGCAGCGCGCGCATTGTCATCTGGTCGGTGCCGGGTGCGCGGCCCAAGCCGAGATCGATACGGCCGGGATGCAGTTGCGCCAGGGTACCGAACTGCTCCGCGATGACCATTGGCGCATGGTTGGGCAGCATGATGCCACCGGCGCCGACACGGATGGTTTTCGTGCCAGCTGCAATATGCGCCAGAGCGACGGAGGTCGCGGCGCTGGCGATGCCGGGCATGTTGTGATGCTCGGCAATCCAGAAACGGGTGTAGCCCAGGCTTTCGGCATGGGACGCAAGATCGCGTGCATTGTCCAATGCGTCCTTAGGCCCCGAGCCTTCGTTAACCCGCACGAGATCCAGAATGGACAATGCTACCATGACAAACTCCTACTATCGTAATTGACCGATATAAGGGTGGCCGCCGCAATTTGCGAGGCTGTGAGACGAAAATCACCGTCGTCGAATTGCTATTGCGAATGATTTGCAATTGCATTACCTCTAGCGCGTCCCAAGCTGGAGTGCGTAATGCGTCGTCGTGTGTTTTCTGCCTTGGTCGTCACGGCCGCGCTGGCAGCGGCTCTCCCCGCCGCCGCTCAGGACCGCCTCAAGGTGGTCACCACCTTCACCATCATTGCCGACATGGCGCGCAACGTGGCGGGCGATGTTGCCGACGTGGTTTCGATCACCAAACCCGGCGCCGAAATCCACAACTACCAGCCGACACCCGGTGATCTGATCGCGTCGCAGGATGCCGACCTGATCCTGTGGAACGGGCTTAACCTTGAGCAATGGTTCGAGCAGTTTCTTTCCAATCTCGGCGATGTACCCTCCACCATTGTCACCGAAGGCATCGAGCCCATGGGCATCGGCGAAGGCCCTTATGCCGGAAAGCCAAATCCGCATGCGTGGATGTCTCCAGATGACGCGCTGATCTATGTCGAGAATATCCGTGCCGCCTTCGCCAAGGCTGACCCGGCCAATGCCACTATCTATGCTGCCAATGCCGCGACCTACTCGGAACAGATCACCGCGACCGTGGCACCGATCCGCGCTGCCATCGCCGCTATTCCAGAAGAACGTCGCTGGCTCGCCACCTCGGAAGGCGCCTTCAGCTATCTGGCGCGCGATTTCGGGCTCAAGGAACTGTACCTGTGGCCGATCAACGCCGACCAGCAGGGCACACCGCAGCAGGTGCGCCTGGTGATCGATGCGGTGCGCGAAAACCATGTGCCGGCGATTTTCTCAGAGAGCACCATCTCGGCCAAACCTGCGCAGCAGGTCGCCCGCGAGACCGACATCAAATATGGCGGCGTGCTGTATGTGGACTCGCTGTCGGAACCCAACGGCCCGGTGCCGACATATCTTGATCTGCTTTCCGTCACTGCCAACACCATAGTGCAAGGCCTTACCCAATGAACGACATGACGCAGATCACTGGCGCGCCTGGCCTTGCCGTCAGCGACATCACCGTCGCCTATCGCAACGGCACCACCGCTATCAAGCATGCCAGCTTCTCCATCCCGCGTGGCTCAATCACCGCTCTCGTCGGCGTCAACGGCTCCGGCAAATCCACCCTGTTCAAGGCCATCATGGGCTTTGTGCCGCTCGCCGGTGGCTCGGTCGAAATCCTTGGTGTGCCCGGCAAGCAGGCCCTCAAGCGCAACCTCGTCGCCTATGTGCCGCAGTCCGAAGACGTCGACTGGAATTTCCCGGTGCTGGTGGAGGACGTGGTGATGATGGGCCGCTATGGCCACATGGGCATGCTGCGCCGCCCCAAGAAGATCGACCATGACACGGTCACCCAGGCGCTGGAACGCGTCAACCTCGTCGAATACCGCTTTCGCCAGATTGGCGAACTATCCGGCGGACAAAAGAAGCGCGTTTTCCTCGCCCGCGCCCTGGCCCAGCAAAGCGAAGTGATCCTGCTCGACGAGCCGTTCACGGGCGTCGATGTCGGCACCGAGGACGCTATCATCGCCCTGCTGCGCGACCTGCGCGCCGAGGGCAAGGTCATGCTGGTATCGACCCATAACCTGGGTTCGGTGCCCGAATTCTGCGACCGCACTGTGCTGGTCAAGGGCACGGTGATCGCCTCTGGCCCGACTTCGGAAGTGTTCACCCGCGAATGGCTCGAACAAACCTTTGGCGGCGCCTTGCGTCACTTCGTGCTGGCTGGTGCCGGGCTGCATGACGACGACGATCCGCGTCACATCTCGGTCCTGACCGACGATGAACGCCCGCTGGTGATGTATGGCGAAAAGGGCAAGATGAACACCAAGCACTCGGACCCGGTCGGCAACAAATGATCGAGCACTTGGCTCTGCCCTTCAACTATCACTACATGATCAATGCCATGTGGGTTTCGGCCCTCGTTGGCGGCGTCTGCGCTTTCCTTTCGGCCTATCTGATGCTGAAAGGCTGGTCGCTGATCGGCGACGCGCTCTCGCACTCCATCGTCCCGGGCGTGGCCGGCGCCTATATGCTGGGCCTGCCGTTTTCCATCGGCGCCTTCTTCTCCGGCGGGCTTGCGGCGGCGGCCATGCTGTTCCTCACCCAGCGCACCAAGCTCAAAGAAGACGCCGTCATCGGGCTGATCTTCACGGCATTTTTCGGCCTCGGCCTGTTCATGATTTCGCTGTCCCCGACCTCGGTCAACATCCAGACCATCGTCATGGGCAATATCCTCGCTGTGACGCCCGAGGATACGATCCAGCTGGTGATCATCTCCGTCGTGACTCTGGGCGTGATGTTCTTTATCTGGAAAGACCTGATGGTCACCTTCTTCGATGAAAGCCACGCCCGCTCGATCGGGCTCAATCCGCCACTGCTGCGGGTGATCTTCTTCACGCTCCTCGCCGCCTGCACCGTCGCCGCCATGCAGACTGTCGGGGCGTTCCTCGTCATCGCAATGGTGGTCACGCCCGGTGCCACCGCCTACCTCTTAACCGACCGCTTCCCACGACTGATCCTCATCGCCATTGCGGTTGGTACGCTGTCGTCGCTGTTCGGCGCCTATATTTCCTTCTTCCTCGATGGGGCCACCGGGGGCGTCATCGTGGTGCTGCAGACGCTGGTGTTCCTCACTGCATTCTTCCTTGCCCCCAAGCACGGCTTGCTGGCATCGCGCCGCAAGGCCAAAGCCGAGCTCGCTTCATGAGCGATTTTCTCACTTACGCCTTCTGGCCCTTCACCTTCCCCTTCATAACCCAGGCCATGACCATCGCCGTCATGGTGGCGATCCCGACGGCTTTGCTGAGTTGTTTCCTCGTCCTCAAGGGCTGGTCGCTGATGGGCGACGCCATCTCCCACGCCGTTCTGCCCGGCGTGGTGCTGGCCTATATCCTGGGCCTGCCGCTCGGTATCGGCGCCTTTGCAGCCGGCATGGGCTGCGCGCTGTCGGTCGGCTACCTCAAGGAAAACTCCCGCATCAAGGAAGACACGGTGATGGGCGTGGTGTTCGCCGGCCTGTTCGGCCTCGGCATCGTGCTCTACACCTCCATCCAGACCGACGTGCATCTCGACCATATCCTGTTCGGCGACATCCTCGGCGTCTCGGCCGGCGACCTGATCCAGACCGGCATCATCGCGCTGGTCGTAACCCTGATCGTGCTCGCCAAATGGCGCGATCTCCTGCTGTTCACCTTCGACCCACAACAGGCCGGAGCCATCGGCCTGCCGGTGCGCTGGCTGCATTATGGCCTGCTGGCGCTGCTGTCCCTCACCATCGTCGCCGCCCTCACCGCCGTTGGCATCGTGCTGGTCATTGCCCTGCTGGTCGCGCCCGGCGCCATCGCTTATCTGATCTCCAAGCGCTTCGCCCCAATGATGCTGATCGCAGTAACTGTATCGGTGCTGAGTTCGATCCTCGGCATCTATGCCAGCTTCTTCATCGACTCGGCCCCCGCCCCGACAATCGTGCTGCTTATGAGCGCCACGTTTATCGTGACCTTTATAGTAACCACGACGCGGCGACCGCAGGTGGTGGCACTGGCTTAGAAGCTACTTATCCCCGCCCCCTCCATCCAGCGGATACTCCCCTGACAGGAGATCCCATGGACCACACACCCCGCCTAAGCCTGCCCTTCATCATGCCGAGCCAGGCGCAGAAGCATGTCACGCATAACGAGGCCATCCAGGCGCTCGACGCCCTGGTGCAGCCGGTCGTCGAAAGCCGCACCCTGAACACGCCGCCTGCCGTGCCGCTGGAGGGAGAGGCCTGGATTATACCCGGGTCGGCGACCGGCGCTTGGGCGGGTCATACCGATGAGATCGCCGCCTTCCAGTCCGGCGCCTGGAGCTTTCTCGATCCGGCCAACGGCTGGCAGGTCTATGTGAAAGCCGAACAGACGCAATATGTGTTCGACGCCGGTGCCTGGACGCCCATCGCCTCGCTCGGCTCCGGCCTGCCCAAGCTGGGCATCAATGCCAGCGCCGATAACACCAACCGCCTCGCGGTTTCGTCCGACGCCACACTGCTCAACCATGCCGGCAGTGGCCACCAGCTCAAGCTCAACAAGGCCGCCGCGAGCGACACGGCCAGCCTGCTGTACCAGACCAACTGGTCGGGCCGCGCGGAGATGGGATTGGCTGGCGACGACAACTGGCGCCTCAAGGTCAGCCCCGACGGCTCTACCTGGATCAATGCACTAACCGTCAACGCCACTACCGGCATCGCCACCGTCGCTGCGAGTTTTCGGCCCGCCAGCGACAACGCCGTAACCCTCGGCGCATCCGGCGCCCGCTGGTCCGCCGTTTGGGCCGCTACCGGCACGATCCAAACCTCGGATGCGCGCCAGAAAACCGATATCGAGACCAGCGACCTGGGCCTCGATTTCATCCTGGCACTCACGCCGGTGAAATACCGCTGGCTGGTTGGTGGCAATTCGGACGGCACCGCCCGCCCCGGCGCTCGCACCCATTACGGGTTGCTGGCCCAGCAGGTGAAGTCGGCCCTCGGCGAAACGGACTTTGCCGGCCACATCCTGGTCGACCCAGCCGACCCGGAAAGCGAGCAAGGCCTCCGCTACGACTCCTTCATCGCGCCGCTGATCATGGCCGTGCAAGAGTTGGCGGAGCGCTTGAAAGTGCTGGAAGCTAAGTCTTTAGCCCCCGGATTAACGCCTTGATGCTTTTGCGATAGTCGGCCACGTCCTCTGGCGCTGCCAGAGCGGCGCGGTCGAACATGGCGCCGAACAGTTGAGCCAAAGCCTCCACCGGCACTTTGCGCAATGCCCCTACGTCCATGGCGTCGCGCAACCCGCACACCAGCGTTTCCATGCCATGGCGGGCATCGATCTCGTCTACCTTGGCACGCCCCAATACGGCGGGCGCGTCTACCAGCATGATTTGGCGACGCCCGCTGTCCTGCATGGCGTTGAGGTAGGCGTCGCATCCGGCCAGCAAGGCCTTGATCGGGCCCGGTTCGTCGTCATTCCCGCTGGCGGCGTTGACGGACATGGAAACCAGCAGGTGTTCTTGTTCCAGCACTGCCTCGAACAACGCCAGTTTGTCGGCAAAATGGTGGTACAGGGCGCCTCGGGTCACTCCGGCAGCAGCCACGATCTCGGGCGTGCTGGTACCTGCAAATCCCTTTTCCGCAAACAGGGACCGCGCCGCTGATACCAGAGCACGCTGCGTTTGCTCCCGTCGTTCACCCTGGCTGCGCCTGACTTCAACTTGCATGCACCCTGCCTGTATCCTGTTGACAACGATAACGTACGTTCAGTATGTATCTTTATCCGTTTTGATGCAAGGAGGTCTCGATGCGAACCAGCAGTCTCTACCCGCTTCTTCAAGTTGCCGACGTTGAAAGCACTGCCGCGTTTTATGAAACACACTTCGGCTTCACGCGCATTTTCAACGGCGACTGGTACATTCAGCTTCGAGCTAGAGCCGACCATCCCTTCGAAATCGCCCTGATCACCCATGACCATGACAGCATTCCGGAGCTCGCTCGTGGCCCCAGCAAGAACGTCATTCTCAGCTTCTACGTCGAGGACGCCGCCGTAGAGCATGAGCGCTTAATCGCCGCAGGCCTGCCCATTCTGCAGCCGCTGCGCGACGAAGTGTTTGGCCAGCGCCATTTCATACTGGCCGATCCAAACGGCATCCTGCTCGATATCATCACGCCAATCTGACCCACGCCGACAAAAAACACCGAGGCGTCTGGCGCGACGCGTCTCGTCTCGCTAGTTTGCTGCACGTACGTCAGGGAGGACTACGCGTATGACCACCAAGCGCCTCGGTGTCGGCTTTATGGGCACCGGCAATATTTCATCGGCCTATCTGCGGGCCATCACCGGCCACGAAAACATGGCCGGGTTCCCGGTTCTCGATATTAAGGGTCTCGCCGATATGCGGCCCGAGGCTTCCGCGGCACGGGCCTCCGAATTCGGGCTCAAATCCATGAGCATCGACGAGATGCTGGCCAGCTCCGAGATCCAGCTCATCGTCAACCTCACCATTCCGCGCGCCCATGTCGAAGTCGGACTGCGCGTGCTGGCTGCGGGTAAGCATGTCTATTCCGAAAAGCCGCTCGGCATCACCTATGCCGAAGGCCGCATGCTGCTCGACGCCGCCAACAAGGCGGGCCGGCGCATCGGCTCGGCGCCGGACACGTTTCTCGGCGGTTCTCACCAGCAGGCGCGTGCCGTGGTCGATAGCGGCGCGCTCGGGCAACTGGTGGGCGGCACTGCCTTTATGCAGGCCCCTGGCCATGAGGCTTGGCATCCCGATCCGGCGTTTTATTACGATATCGGCGGCGGCCCGGTGCTCGATATGGGTCCCTATTACATCACGGACCTGGTCAACCTGCTCGGCCCGGTGGCCCGCGTTTCGGCCATGGCGTCGCGCCTTCGCCTGCAGCGCCCGGTGCTGTCCGAGCCCAAGAAGGGCGAGATCATGGACGTGCATGTCGATACCCATGTCACCGGCGCGCTGGGCTTTGCCAATGGCGCTATCGTGCAGGTCGCCATGAGCTTTGACGTTGCCGGCCACAAGCACGTGCCGCTCGAACTCTATGGCACCGAGGCCAGCCTGATCATCCCCGATCCCAACTTTTTCGGTGGTGACCTCGAGCTCAAGAAGCGCGGCCGTGAAGAAGCCTGGACCCCTGTACCGGTCACCCAGCCATATGCCGACGGCAACTACCGATCGCTGGGCGTAGCCGACATGGCCCAGGGCATTCTCGACAACCGCCCGCACCGCGCTAACGGCGATCTCGCTCTGCACGTCCTCGAAGTCATGGAAGCGTTTGAAGTGGCGTCTCGTGAGGGCCGCGCCGTCGACATCAACACCCCCGTCGAGCGGCCGGAGCCGCTGGCGACGTCGTTGGTGGATGGTCGGATTTAGCCAAAGCAAGAATACCCCCACCTAACCTCCCCCTGAAAAGGGGGAGGAATCTGGTCGGTGTATGAGGCTGGATAGCGCCAAATACTCGATGAAATTCCTCCCCCTTTTCAGGGGGAGGCTAGGTGGGGGTACCCAAAAAGGACTCTTCACAGCCGCATCTTTGCCGATGCGCTAGCGCCCAGGGTTGACACCTGCTCCTAATGTAACAATATTAGTTACATGAAACGATCCAGTCGCCTGTCACTCGCCCTCCACGCCCTTGTCCACCTGCACAAGCAGCCCGACGAGGCGATGACCTCCACTACGCTGGCCACCTGCCTGATGACCAATCCGGTGGTGGTGCGCCGCGCCCTTGGCGAATTGCGCGATGCGGGCATCGTCGGCTCAACCAAGGGCCACGATGGCGGCTGGCGGCTGTTACGTCCGGCAAAGGACATAAGCCTCCACGCGGTTTACAGCGCCATGGGCGAGAGCCTGCTGATCCGCACCGAGAGCGATCCCGGCGATATCGCGTGCGGCATTGTTCGCACCGTCAATACGGTGATGGGCGAGTTTATCGCCGATGCCGAAGCCCTGCTGGCGGCCCGCCTCGAGCGGGTTTCGATCGCCGACATTGCCAATCAGGCCACCCCAAATCCCCTACATCCACACCATGGAGTCCATCATCATGGATGACGTCCTCATCATCGGCGGCAGCTTTGCCGGCCTCGCCGCCGCGCTGCAGCTCGGTCGCGCCCGCCGCAACATCACGGTTCTCGATACCGGCCTGCCCCGCAACCGCTTCGCGCCGCATTCGCATGGCCTGCTCGGCCATGACCACAAGGCCCCACTGGACATCCTGGCCGAAGCGCGCCAGCAGTTGGAACGCTATCCGGCGATCAAGTTCGTCAATGCCCGTGC
Source organism: Devosia sp. (assembly GCA_028290245.1). Lineage (GTDB taxonomy): Bacteria > Pseudomonadota > Alphaproteobacteria > Rhizobiales > Devosiaceae > Devosia. The sequence continues at coordinate 21,994 of JAQGKG010000380.1, forward strand.
AGAAAGCATATCCGGCGCGCTCGATGACTTCTCGATCACCACCAGTGACGGGCAGACCCTTAAGGCTCGCCGCCTGCTGCTCAGCTATGGCGTCACCGACCAGATGCCCGCCATTCCCGGCTATGCCGAGTGCTGGGGCAAATCCGTCGTGCCCTGCCCCTATTGCGATGGCTTCGAAGTCGCCGGCAAGCATTGGGGCCTGGTCTGGTCCGGCGCGCATTCGCAACATGCCGTCAAGCTGTTCCACGACTGGACCGAGCACCTGACGATGTTTGCCGATGGTCACGACATTTCCGCCGAGATTCGCGCCGACCTGATCGCGCGTAATGTCGAGGTGGTCGATGGCAGGCTGGCCGAAATCGCCCATCAGGACGGCAAGCTGACCACCGTCAATCTCGATACCGGCCGCAATGTCGCTGTCGACGTGCTGTTCGCCCACCCACGCAACAAGCCCTCGGCCAATCTGCACGAAGCGTTAGGGCTCGAAACCGTGGATGGCCCGGCGGGGGTGGTGTTGAAAGTCGATGATCGCCGTGAGACCACCATCCCCGGCATTTACGCCGCCGGCGACCTCGCCAACCC
>JAQGKG010000388.1 GCA_028290245.1 Devosia sp.
CCCTGATCGAAGACGTTCTGGCGGTAGTGCTCGCCGTCATCGTCGTCTACCTCGCCTGATCCCGAACGCAGGCGAGCCATCGGCGCGGCTCGTCTGCCGTTTGATCATCACTTTGCCATGCGACTCGGTCATGCTGCTGTGCATCAGGGAGCCCAGACATGACACGCACCAGTTTCGTCATGGCCATCGCCGCCATGCTGCTGCCCACCACCGCTATCGCCGGCCAGACCTCGCTGCAGATCGAGCTCAATACCGCGCGCGATTTTGAGCGCCACGTCTTGACCTATGACTGCGCCACCGAAACCCCGATCACCGTCACCTATATCAACGCCGCACCAAACTTCCTGGCCCTGGTCCCCGTCGCCGATGAGCCGGAAGAACTGGTCTTCGCATCGGTGATCTCCGCATCGGGCGTGCGCTACGTTTCCGGCAAATGGGCATGGTGGACGCGCGGCGCCGACGCCAGCCTCTACGACACGACGCTGGGTGAAGACGCCGAAGCAGTTCTCACTTGCTCCGAGTTCATCGACACGCCCTGAGCGTCAGACCACAGGCTTGGTTCAATATTGGGTCACTCGGCCCTGTTGAACGGCACGGCTTTTGTATAGGCTGTCTCGACATCAAATGCCGAGACTGCATCACCCATGCTGCGCGCCGTATCCATCCTCCCGCCCGATCATGGCCGGGGCCTTCCCTATGACAGCATTACCCTCGAACACACCGAGCGCCGCCTGCGCCGCAAGCTGCTTCGCCTTGCCGGTGGCGACGAAATCATGGTCGACCTCCCCCAAACGCTGACGCTGGAACACGGTAGCGTCCTCGAGCTCGAAGATGGCCGCCTCGTCGGCATCATCGCCGCCGAAGAACTGCTTTACGACGTGCGCGGCCGCGATACGGCCCACCTCGTTCGCCTCGCCTGGCACATCGGCAATCGCCACACCTCGGCGCAGCTAGAAGACAACCGCATCCTGATCAAGCGCGACCACGTCCTCAAGACCATGCTGGAAGGCCTCGACGCCACCATCGAAAACGTCTCGGAGCCCTTCTATGCCGAGCATGGCGCCTATCACAGCCACGCCGATAGCGGCCACGCGCTCCTCGCGCGATGAGCGGTAATCGCGACCTGCAAAAGCTCCTGACCTGGCTGTCGCCGGCTTTCCCCGTCGGCGCCTTCGCTTGGTCGGCCGGCATGGAATCTGCAATCCATGCCCGCACCGTGCATGACCGCGCCACCACCGAGGACTGGATTTCCGGCGCCCTCAATCACGGCAGTCTACGCACCGACGGCATCCTGTTCGCCCACGCCCACCGTGCCGCCACCGACCCAGCCGCCTTGCGCGATCTCGCCGACCTCTGCCTCGCTCTAACCCCTGCCCGCGAACGCCACGACGAAACCACCATCACCGGCCACGCCTTCGCCACCGCCTCCAAAGCCTGGCCGACACCAGTCCTCGCCAATCTGCCCGAACCCTGCCCGTATCCCATCGCCGTCGGGGCAATCGCTGGGGGTCACGCAATCGACCTGGAAGCCGCCCTGCTGGCCTACCTGACCGCCACCATTCACAGCCAGGTCTCCGTCGCCGTCCGCCTGATCCCCATCGGCCAGTCCAATGGCCTCGCCATCATGGCCGCACTCGAACCCGCCATAGCCAGCATGGCGACGCTGTGCCAGCATGCCGCACTGGACGATATTGGCTCGGTGGCCTACGCGGCGGATATTGCCCAGATGGCCCACGAAACCCTGACCACGAGAATCTTCCGCTCATGAGCATGCTCATTGCCGCCTTCATGTTCATTATCCTGCTGGCAGTCGCCACGGCGCACCTGCTCTGGTCGATCGGCCGCACGTGGCCAATCCGTGGCGAAAAACTGCTAGCCCAGACCGTCGTCGGCACCGCCGATATCGAACGCATGCCGCCCCGGCTAGCGTCCTTCGCCATCGGCCTGGCGACACTCGCCGCAGGCATCCTCGCTATGGCGCTGGCCGATCACGACAGCGGCGGCCTGCCACTTACCATCCTCGGCCTCCCGTTCGCCGCGATTTTCCTCGCCCGCGGCATTGTCGGCTACACCGGCTGGTGGGCGGCTCGCACGCCGGAGCCCAATTTCCGGCTCAACGACCGCCGCGTCTACTCACCCGCCTGCCTGTTTCTCGGCGCAGGCTTCCTCGCCCTCGTCATCCTGAGGCTGTTATGAAATCTCTGAATGGTCCCCTGCGCATCGGCATCGGCGGTCCCGTCGGCTCCGGCAAGACCACGCTCTGCGAAATGCTGCTCAAGGCGATGCGCGACCGCGACTCGATGGCCGTCGTCACCAATGACATCTACCCCCGGGAAGACGCGCTGATCCTCGCCCGCGCCCAGGCCATTTCCGAAGACCGCATCGTCGGGGTCGAAACCGGCGGCTGCCCCCACACGGCTATCCGCGAAGACGCCTCGCTCAACCTCGCGGCCATCCATGACCTCAACAAGAAATTCCCCGACCTCGACATCATCCTGATCGAAAGCGGCGGCGACAATCTTGCAGCCACCTTCTCCCCCGACCTCGCCGACCTGACGATCTATGTCATCTCGGTGGCACAGGGCGAAAAGATCCCGCGCAAAGGCGGCCCGGCCATCTCCCGCTCGGACCTGCTGGTCATCACCCACACCGACCTGGCCCCCTACGTAAACGCCAGCCTCGAAGTGATGGAAAGCGACACACAAAAAGTGCGCGAAGGCCGCCCCTACATTTTCACCGACCTACTGCGACGCGAGAGCCTCGACCAGATCATCGCCTACATCGAACATGCCGGCGGGTTGGTCGATGCCCAAGCCGCGGAGTAACCGCTAAACCGCCCGCACCAAAGCCACCACCGACCGCGGCGTCAGCGTCGCGGTGCTGTCTGCTACCGCCACAGCGGCAACATTGTCCGACTGAATCCCCACAGTCCACTGCCCCTCGGGCAGCCGCGCCACCACCGGATCGACCCGGCGGTTGAACCATACCAGAACCTCGTCGTCCTTGTTGCGCACGTGCATGCCCAGCACCGATGCGCTCCAGTCGTTCCAGTCGCCTTCGTTCATCTCACGACCGTCTGGATGCAGCCAAACCACATCGCGCACGCCATTTTTTTCCTGACCAGTCAGGAAATGATCATGCGTCAGTGCTGAATGTTCCTTGCGGAACTTGGCTATCGCCGCGACGAAATCGACCAGATCGCCGTCGCCGTTTTCCCAGTCGATCCAGGTGATTTCATTGTCCTGCGCATAGGCATTGTTGTTGCCCTGCTGGGTGCGGAACATCTCGTCGCCCTGTTGCAGCAGCGGAATACCGCGCGACAAAAACAACGTGCCGAGCAGCGCACGCACATCGCGTTTACGCGCCGCGATTATGCCCTCGTCATCGGTGTCGCCCTCGGCGCCGCAGTTCCATGAGGCATTGTGGTTATGGCCGTCGTTATTGTTTTCGCCATTGGCCTCGTTATGCTTTTTCTCGTAGCTCACGAGGTCGCGCAGCGTGAAACCGTCGTGCACCGCCAGCATGTTTACGCCATGGCTCGGCTTGCGGCCCGAATTGTCGAAGATCTCCGCCGACCCTGCCACTTTCCCCGCCAGCGCACCGATCTTGCCATTCTCGCCACGCCAGAACTCGCGAATCTCATCGCGATACGTGTCGTTGTGCTCCCTGAATTCCTTGCCGAATTGCCCTAGCGCATAGCCGCCAGGACCCGGATCCCACGGCTCTGCCACCAGAATACACTGGCTCAAAACCGGATCGGATTTGATCATCCGCAGCATTTCCGCATTGGCATTGAAGCCGGGATCGCGGCCCAGCACCGTGGCCAGATCGAACCGGAAACCAGACACGCCCATTTCCTCGACCCAATAGCGCAACGAGTCGATCACCAGCCTCTGGGTAGCGGGATGGTCGCAGCGCAGCGTATTGCCGGTGCCGGTATCGTTGACCAACTGCTGCTTTCCGTCGACTTCGGTGAACCGGTAATAGGTCTTGGCGTCCAGCCCCATCAGGCTCAGCATCGGCCCGTTAGCATCGCTTTCGCCGGTGTGGTTGTAGACCACGTCGAGGATCACCGAGATGCCGTTCTTGCGATACAGGTCGGTCATGTTCCGCAATTCCTGCGGCCCGCGTGGCGCCAGCCGCGGGTCGATCGACGAATAGGCCATGGGATTGTAACCCCAGGCATTGGTCAGCCCGAGAACCGGCAAATGCCCCTCGTCGATCCACGCCGCCGTCGGCATCAACTGCAGCGTATCGACGCCAATATACTTGAGGTGGTCGATCACCCGCTGCGTCGTCAGCGCCGCGATGGTGCCGCGCAACGGCCCCTGCACGCTGGGATGCCGCATCGTATAGCCGCGCACATTCATCTCATAAAACAATCCCGGCGCCTTCTTGCGCGGCAGGATATCCTCATTGCCCATCTCGCCGACGATCGCCTTGGGGATCAGTGGCGCCGTATCCACGGCCTCGCTCCGGTCCAATCGCAGCCGCGGCGAGCGCACGAAAACCCGATCCAGCCGCTTGGCATAGGGATCGATCAGCAGCTTCATCGGGTCAAAGAAATACCCCTGATCCGGATCATATGGACCATCGGCCCGCAGCCCATAACGCGTGCCTGCCCCAATGCCCGAGATCAGCCCGGCGCGAATATGCTCCTCGTGCACATCCAGCTCGAACCGATCCGTCTCCTGGTCCTGCTCGTCGTAGATAGACACCCAGATGTTGGTGGCGCTCTCCGAATAGACAGCAAAGTTGACGCCCTCGGCCGTTACGGTCGCGCCGAGCTTTTCGATACTGCCCCCATTGGGGACCAGCGTAGGAGTCATGGATATTCCGATATTAGGTGATGACGCTGGGCTCAGTACGCCCGGTGCGCTGCTTGATCCCGACCAACTGGTCAGCCAGTTCAATCAATGGCTCAAGCGCCGATTGTGTCTCAAGATCGTGCCGCCCATCCGCCGCCTCATAGCGTTCAAGATACAGCCGCAGTGTAGCACCAACCGTACCGGTCCCCGATAGCCGAACCACAATCCGGGACCCATCGGTGAAGCCGATCCGAACGCCCTGCTTGGCACTGGTCGAGCCGTCTACCGGATCGTGGTAGGTGAAATCGTCCGCATAAGCCACCTGCAGGTCGTCGCCAAACGTCTTGCCCGGCAGCGCGGTCAACTGCGCCCGCAGATCGTCCACCAGCTTGCCGGCGATTTCCGCATCGACCTCTTCATAGTCGTGCCGCGTATAATAGTTGCGCCCATAGGTAGCCCAATGCTCGCGCACGATCTCGTCGACGCTCTGCTTGCGCGCGGCAATGATGTTCAGCCACAGCAGCACGGCCCACAAGCCATCCTTCTCGCGCACATGGTCCGAGCCGGTTCCGGCACTTTCCTCGCCGCAGATCGTCACCCGGCCAGCATCCAGTAGATTGCCGAAAAACTTCCAGCCCGTTGGCGTCTCATGCATTTCAATGCCGAGCTTTTCGGCCACCCGATCCGCGGCCGCACTGGTCGGCATCGAGCGTGCAATCCCCGCGATACCGCCCTTGTAGCCCGGCGCCAGATGCGCATTCGCCGCCAGCAGCGCTAGCGAGTCCGATGGCGTCACAAAGCGGTTCTTGCCGATGATCAGGTTCCGGTCCCCATCACCATCCGACGCAGCGCCGAAGTCCGGCCCATCCGGCGTCATCAGCAGGTCGAACATGTCCTTGCAATAAACCAGGTTCGGGTCGGGATGCCCGTTGTTAAACGTCGGGGACGGCGTCCCGTTGATCACAGTGCCCTTTGGCGCCCCGAGAATACCTTCGAGGATCGCATGGGCATAGGGTCCGGTGACCGCCGACATGGCGTCGAATGTCATGGTGAAGCCACCCGCAAACATCGCCTTGATCGCGCCGAAGTCGAACAGCGTCTGCATCAAGGCCGCATAGTCGGCCACCGGGTCGATCACCTCGACCATCATGTCGCCAACCATCTGCGTGCCGATGGCGCCAAGATCGATATCCGCGGCGTCGACACTCTTGTAGCTGTCGATCACCTTGG
>JAQGKG010000394.1 GCA_028290245.1 Devosia sp.
GAGTTCGCCTAAGTTTGGCATCACTATCCTACTGGCACGTCAGCGTGACCAATAAGACGCAAGGGGTTAACGCAAGTTTACCAGTTTGGGCAGGCAAAACTTTGTGTTGATCAACGGTGCCATGCACGTACCGGTTTGTGCCAGCCGACAGGGGATTGCCGATCGTCGAGTTCGACATAGGGATGAATGGTCATCGGCTCGGATTCACGTGAAACACTTATCCACAGGCTTGTGCACAGAGGTCAGAACAACAGCTCGCGCAGTGGCAGCTTGATGGCCCCGGGGAAACCAGACGCTAGGTCACGGGTGAAGCGGGTGCGCAGCGGTTCTGGGAACACATGGCCTTGTGGCAGATCATCCAGTGCAAACCAGCCGGCTTCCGCGATGCTTTGGCCATCGGCGTGATTAGCCGAGACATCTATCTCGCCAGAGATGTAGTCGGCGAGAAACCAGAATTTGAGAACTCTTTGCTCGGCGTTCCAGAGCTCGTCGATATAGGCTAGCCGCGTGGCGACGATATTTATGCCGCTCTCTTCGAAAGTCTCGCGCTCGGCAGCGCGAGCCAGTTCTTCATTGCCTTCAACGCCCCCGCCTGGCGCAACCCAGAAATCATGAACTCCTAGCCGATACTCCCGCACCAGCAAAATCTTCTCGTCGCGCAACACGAGTGCGCCGCAGGAAATTCGGTGTTGCTGCATTCAGGCTAGTCCCAGGTTGAGCCGATAGCTCAGGGCCTCGGCGATATGCGGGCGGGACACCCGCTCCACCCCCGCGAGGTCGGCCAGCGTCCGCGCGACCTTCAATACACGATGATAGGCCCGGGCGGAAAGATTGAAGCGCTCGGCCGCCTGCAACAACAGCGCTTGGCTCTCTTTGTCGGGGTTGACGATGGTTTCGATCAGCGTTGATCCTGCGGCGGCATTGGTGAAAACATCCGGCGCCCCGTGTTCGGCAAAACGCTGGCGCTGCCGGTGCCGCGCCCGGGCGACGCGTTCGGCCACCACGGCGGAACTCTCCGCGGTGCCGGATGGCGCCATCATATCGGCGACGGTGACCGCGGGCACGTCGATACGGATATCGATGCGATCGAGGAACGGCCCAGAAATGCGCGCCTGATAATCATCGGCGCAGGCGCGTCCGCGCTTGCAGGTATGGCCCGGCGTACCCGCCATGCCGCATTTGCACGGGTTCATGGCGGCGATGAGTTGGACCCTGCTAGGGTAGCTGACCCGGGCATTAGCCCGCGCAATGACTGTCTCGCCGGACTCCAGCGGCTGGCGCAGGCTGTCGAGTACGTTGGGCTGGAATTCCGGCAGTTCATCGAGGAACAGCACGCCATTATGCGCCAGGCTGACCTCGCCCGGCCTGACCTTGAGGCCACCACCCACGAGCGCCGCCATCGATGCCGAATGATGTGGGGCGCGGAACGGACGGCGATCGGATAGGGCGCCATTGACCAGTTCGCCGGCAATCGACTGGATCATCGAGATATCCAGCAATTCGCGCGGATTGAGCGGTGGCAGGATCGACGGCAGCCGTGCGGCCAGCATGGATTTGCCGGAGCCGGGCGGACCGATCATCAACATGTTATGGCCGCCAGCCGCCGCGACTTCCAGCGCACGCCGCGCCACCTGCTGGCCCCGCACATCAGAGAGATCGGGCAGGGAGTTGTTGGGCAGGTATTTCAGCGGCTTGGGCCGCACCGCCAGTTGATGGCCGGTCAGGTGATTGACCAGCGCCAGCAGGCTTTCGGCGGCGATGATGTCCATGTCCTCGCCGGCCCATGCAGCTTCGGCCCCCGATGGGGCAGCACAGATCAGCCCCAGGCCGCGACTTTGCGCTGCCATTGCCGCAGGCAATATGCCGCCGACATGAGCAAGCCGGCCGTCGAGACCCAGTTCACCAAGTGCGAGATAGCCGTCCAGCGCGTCCTGCGGCATGGCGCCGATGGCGGCCATGATGCCTAGCGCGATCGGCAGATCGTAGTGACTGCCCTCTTTGGGCAGGTCGGCCGGCGCCAAGTTGACGATTATGCGCTTGGGCGGCAGGCCGAGCCCCGACGCAATCAGCGCGGCACGAACCCGTTCGCCCGATTCATTGATGGCCTTGTCGGGCAGGCCAACTAGAATGATGCGGGGCAGGCCGGGCGTAATATTGACCTGCACATCGACCGGCACGGCCTCGATGCCTTGAAACGCCACCGTCGCTACGCGCGTGACCATGCCCATTTCCCCCAAGTTGCAGGAGCCTATCTAAGCATCACGCTGCAAGCAAGAACATAAAGCGAACAAAATACGGCGTGTTAACCATGCGAATTGCCACAATGGTAAACCTAATCTCCCATTAACCGCGCCATGTTGAATCAATGCCTAGTTTTGTATTTGCGTGAGTGCTGTACCAATGCTTGCCAGACGGCCTTTTCCATCGTTTTCCGGACTCGCAAAAGTTGCCATCTCGGCCCTGTTGGCTGTGGTGCTGGTCGCCTGTTCCTCAGGCGGCGGTCTTTATGGCCCGGTGCAGGGCGATAACCGGCCGCATTCGGGCGTCGATCGGGCTCGTGGCATGCCCATCCAGGGCATCGACGTTGCGCGGTATCAGGAAAATATCGATTTCCGCCAGACGCTTCAGTCCGGCATCCACTTCGTCTTCATGAAGGCTACCGAGGGGAAGGACTATCTCGATCCCAATTTCCGGGTGAATTGGCAGCGCGCCCGCGAGGCCGGCATGCCGCGCGGCGCCTACCACTTCATGACCTGGTGCTCGCTGGCGTCGGAACAAGCCGCCTGGTTCATCCAGAACGTGCCGAACGACCCAGACGCCTTGCCGCCGGTGCTCGATCTCGAATGGAACAATCATTCGAGCTGCAAGACCAAGCCAAGCCGCGCCGACGCGCTGGAAAAAATCCGCTACATGCTCGAGGCCATGGAGCGCCATACCGGCAAGTTGCCGGTCATCTATACC
>JAQGKG010000415.1 GCA_028290245.1 Devosia sp.
CTATGTCGAGGTCCACGGCGCTTCGCTCGAAAACGGCCTGCTGCATCTGGAACTGAAGCGCGAGCTCCCCGAGAGCAAGAAGCCCCGCTCCATCCAGATCAACGGCACCACGCCGACCCTGGAAGACAATTCGGTCAACTAAACCGACCGTCTTCAGCTAAAAGCCCCAAGGCGCAGTCCCCAGACTGCGCCTTTCTTTTTGCCCGCCAGCACCGACGGAACCCCCACGCCCGCCGAATGTTGACCTTGCAATACCTCCAGCGTCACAAGGACCCTCCCCATGAACACCCCATCCATCGCCATCGAAGGCAACGGTAAATCCACCGTCATCGATATTCTCAATGCCCGTCTGGCCGACGCCATCGATCTGGCGCTGATCGTCAAGCAGGCGCATTGGAACCTCAAGGGCATCCAGTTTATCGCCGTGCATGAAATGCTCGACCTGTTCCGCGCCGCCATCGATGTCCATTCCGACACCATCGCCGAACGAGTTGCGCAGCTCGACGGCATTGCCCTTGGCACCAGCCAGATCGTCGCCAAATCGACCAAGCTTGCCCCTTACCCCACCGATATCCGCAAGGTCCCCGACCATCTCGCGGCGCTTGCCGACCGCTTCGCCGCGCTCGCCAATCAGGTCCGCGAAGATATCGACGCCACCGATGAAGCCGGCGATGCCGATGCCGCCGACATCCTCACGGCCTTCTCGCGCGAACTCGACAAGGACCTGTGGTTCATCAAGTCCCACCTGGAATAGGATTTCAGCCGATACTCTCCGGACGAAGGGCGCATTCCACGCGAATGCGCCCTTTTATGTGCCAGTTCGCGACACAACCTCCTACGTTCTCCTATACAATAATCGGCAAAGTCCTATTTTTCGTGTTCCGGGCGACGCAAAGCCGCTTGCTCCCAGTTTGGAATTATGCAAATGTGGAAATGTTAGGGCAGCACGACTGTCCTATCTGACGCGTCGCCCCGCTCTCCGCGGCAAGCACGCACGCTGGTCCGGCTGGCCCACTCTAGATGAGTGGAAACGGATAGGCGGAGCAACATAGCTCGAATTTCGAGTGGCCATTTGGATGCAGCGCCACTCCCCACGCTTGGACGTATTTGCGCAATCGAGCCGTACTGTGTACGACCCGCATAGCGAACGCGCCCACCAGAGGACAAGACTGCATCCAGCGGGCCGGCAATCCGGCAACATCAGGATGCACACGATATAGCGAACCAAGCCCGGCAACGGGTGCGATCAACCAGCGAGGATATCACCATGGCACACGAGCGGAACGGACAGCTTTCTCCGGACACCACACAGGCCGATACTCGCAAAACCGTGATCGCCGCTACTGGCCGCCCGCCAGCCCAGGGTCTTTATGATCCGGCCAACGAGCATGATGCCTGCGGCATCGGCATGATCGCCAATATCAAGAACAAGCCCAGCCACGAAGTGGTCGAACGCGGTCTCGAAATCCTCGAGAACCTCGAACACCGCGGCGCTGTCGGTGCCGACCCCCTGATGGGCGATGGCGCCGGCATTCTGGTGCAGACCCCACATGCTTTCTTCAAGAAGGTCATGGAATTCGAGCTGCCCGAAAAGCATCACTACGCCGCAGCCATGCTGTTTTATCCAAACACGCCCGGTCTGCGCGATCGCGTCGCCGCCGTGGTCCATGCCTGCCTCGAGCGCGAAGGCCTCAAGCTGCTCGGCGAGCGCAAGGTTCCGTTCGACAATTCCGCCCTCTCGGAAGGCGTCATCGCCACCCAGCCGGTCATCGAGCAGATGGTCATCGCACGGCCTGATGGCCTCACCGTGGACCAGTTCGAGCGCAAGCTGCTGATCGTCCGCAAGGTCATTTCCAACACGGTCTACAAGGAAGTGCCCGAGAGCGAAGGCGACAACGGCTTTTACGTCGTGTCGATGAGCGCCCGCACCGTTGTCTACAAGGGCATGTTCCTCGCCTACCAGCTCAAGGCGTTTTATTCCGACCTGTCGGACGAAAGCTTCGAGTCTGCCATCGCCCTCGTGCACCAGCGGTTCTCGACCAACACCTTCCCAAGCTGGAAGTTGGCGCACCCCTACCGCATGACCACCCACAATGGTGAAATCAACACCATCCGTGGCAACGTCAACTGGATGGCCGCCCGCCAGGCGTCGGTGTCCTCGCCCCTGTTCGGCGACGACATCACCAAAATCTGGCCGATCTCCTACGAAGGTCAGTCCGACACCGCCTGCTTTGATAACGCGCTCGAATTCCTCGTCCGCGGCGGCTATTCGCTGCCCCACGCAGCCATGATGCTGATCCCCGAAGCCTGGGCCGGCAATCCGCTGATGGATGAGACGCGCCGCGCCTTTTACCAGTACCATGCTGCCCTGATGGAGCCGTGGGACGGCCCCGCGGCCATGTCGCTGTCGGATGGCCGCTACGTCGTGGCGACGCTGGACCGTAACGGCCTGCGCCCTGCCCGCTACCTCGTCACCAAGGAAGGTCACGTCGTCCTCGCCTCGGAATCGGGCGTGCTCGATATCCCGGACGAGGACATCGTCGAACGCTGGCGCCTGCAGCCGGGCCGCATGCTGCTGATCGACCTCGAAGAAGGCCGCATCATCTCCGACGACGAGATCAAGCGCACCCTCGCCACCAAGAACCCCTATGCAGAATGGCTCGCCCGCAGCCAGATCGTGCTCGAAGACCTGCCCGAGACTGAGCCCAAGGCCCCGGTGACTTCGGAGTCGCTGCTCGATCGCATGCAGGCGTTTGGCTATACCCAGGAAGACATCAAGATCCTGATGGCGCCGATGGCCACCACCGGCCAGGAAGCCGTCGGCTCGATGGGCACCGACACGCCTTTGTCGGCGCTGAGCAACAAGTCCAAGCTCCTCTACACCTATTTCAAGCAGAACTTCGCCCAGGTCACCAACCCGCCGATCGATCCGATCCGCGAGGAATCGGTGATGTCGCTCGTCTCCTTCATCGGCCCGCGTCCGAACATTTTCGATCTCGAAGGCGTCTCCAAGGAGAAGCGTCTCGAAGTGCGCCAGCCCATTCTCACCAACGAGGATCTCGAAAAGATCCGCGCCATCGGTGACATGGCCGACAACCACTTCAAGACCCGCACCATCGACATCACCTACCCCGCCGATATGGGCGCGGCAGGCATGGAAGCAGCCATCAAGTCGATCTCCGACCAGGCCGAAGCCGCCATCGCCGGTGAATACAACATCATCGTGCTGTCAGATCGCCTCGTCGCTGCCGACCGTATTGCCATCCCGGCGCTGTTGGCCACGGCCGCCGTGCATCACCACCTGATCCGCAAGGGGCTGCGCACCTCGTCCGGCCTCGTCGTCGAAACCGGCGAAGCCCGCGAAATGCATCACTTCGCCATGCTGGCCGGCTACGGCGCCGAAGCCATCAACCCCTACCTGGCCTTCGAAGCGCTCAGCGCCCTGCACGCGGAAGGCGAATTCCCGGCTGAGGTCGACGCCCACGAAGTGGTCTATCGCTACATCAAG
>JAQGKG010000246.1 GCA_028290245.1 Devosia sp.
TTCGGTCTGTCGGCCAGCAAGCTGCCGCGCGACGAGATCGAACAGCGCATCACCTGGGCAGCAAAGCTGTTGCAGATCGAGCCGCTGCTGCATCGCAAGCCCGGCCAGCTTTCGGGCGGCCAGCGCCAGCGCGTCGCCATCGGCCGGGCTCTGGTCAAAAATGTCGGCGTGTTCCTGTTCGATGAACCGCTTTCCAATCTCGATGCCAAGCTGCGCACCGAGATGCGGCTCGAAATCAAGAAGCTGCATGACCAGCTTAAATCCACCATCGTCTACGTCACGCACGACCAGATCGAAGCCATGACCATGGCCACCAAGATCGCGGTGATGAATGGCGGCGTGATCCAGCAGTTCGGCACCCCGGACGAAATCTACGAGCGACCGGCCAATCTCTTCGTCGCCGGTTTCATCGGTTCGCCTGCGATGAACCTGCGCAAGGCGAGACTCAGCGTCTCTGGCGGCAAGATCGAGGCGGTGTTCGGTTCGGGCGTGCGCTTCGATGTGTCCGACTACCCCTTCATGACCCCGCCGCAGAAGGGCGCCGACGTCATCGCTGGTTTGCGCCCGGAACACTTCGTGCTCACGGCCAACGGGCCAGTTGCCGCGACCTTCACCATTCCAGTGCAATACGCCGAGCGCACCGGGCCTGACGCCAGCGCCTACTTCGCTTTTGAAAACGATCTGCTTGCCCTGCGCGTCGAGCCCGACGCCGCAGCGAAGCTGACGCCCGGTCAATCCATGACCGTCAGCTATCTCAAGGGCAAAGCCAACCTATTCGACGCCCGCACCGGGCAGAGGATGTAAGAACAACAAGGGAGAGAGAACGATGTCTACCAAGAGACTTGCCGGCCTGGTCGCCGGCCTGTTGCTGAGCACCGCCTCGTTTGGTGCCATGGCAACCGATCTGGTCATCTACCATAGCTGGTCTGCTCCGCCTGAAATTGCCGCCCTCAACGTCATCAAGTCCGGTCTGGAAGCCAAAGGCCACACCTGGACCGACATCGCCATCCCGCACGATACTGGCTCCAACGTCAACCTGATGAGCCTGATCACCGGCGGACAGCCGCCCAACATCTTCATGGAATCCAATCCCGGCGTTTATCGCGACATTGCCGGGATGGGCCTGGGCTTTCCGCTGACGCAGTGGTTTACCGAGCAGGGCATCGTCGACAAGCTCCCCGCTGCTGTCGCTGCCTCGATCTCGGTCGATGGCGAAATCGTCAAGGTGCCGCAGGCGCTGCACATCGACGGCATGGTCTATTACAACATGGAAGTAGCCAAGGCCGCTGGCGTCGATCCCACAGCCTGGACGTCGGTCGATGCCATGTTCGCCGATTTCCAGAAAATCCGTGACGCCGGTTTTGCCCCCCTCGCAGTTGGCAGCCAGCCCTTCCAGGTCGGCTATCTGACCCACGCGCTGGTGGCCGCCGTCGCCGGTCCCGACATCTACAAAAAGATCTACGGGGAAGAAGTCGATCCGACGGCGCTGGACGATCCGGCTTTTGCCAAGGCCCTCGAAACGCTGCGCCTGTTTGCCAATGAAGCCGGTCCCGAGGCGCAGAACCGGCCCTGGAACGAGACCACAAACGAGGTCATCACCGGCAAGGCACTGATGCAGATCCATGGTGACTGGATGAAGGGGGAATGGCTCGGCGCCAAAAAGGTCGCCGGCACCGACTTCGGCTGCATCGAAATCCCCGGGGCTCAGGCTGTCGTCGTGACAGTCGACGCCTGGGGCCTGCTTGGCGGCACTGCGGAGGACGTCAAGACTGCCGAGCTCGACTTCGCCGCCGAAGTGCTCGATCCCAGTGAACAGGCGGCCTTCGCCGCTGCCAAGGGATCGACCCCGGTCCGTCTCGATGCGCCGGCTGAAAGCCTCGATGCCTGCTCGACCGAAGTGCTGAGCATCCTGGAAGACCCAGCTAAGCAAGTGCAGAATCCCCACAATACTGCCGACGCCGATTGGCAGGATTCGATCTGGAATGTGGTTTTCAACTTCTGGAGCGATCCCAACATGAGCGTCGAAGACGCCATCGCCCAGATGCATGAGAACTACGACACCATCCTGGGCTGATTACGAGTCCCTCCCTGGGCCGGCGACCCCGTTTTTGGGCCGCCGGCCTCCCTCACAGCAATGGACCGAAAAAATGGACAAGCGCCTGCTTGATGAAGACGAAGTGATGCAGATCTGCTTCGTCACCGACGACGTAGTAAAATCCGCGCAGTGGTTTTCCGACCTGACCGGCAAGCCGATGCCGACCGAAGGCCGGGCAGCCGAACCTGAAGAAGCCAAGGCGATCTACAATGGCCAGCCCGCCGACGTTGGCTGCCGCATCATGATGTTCAAGTTCGGCAATATCGATGTCGAATTTTTGCAGCCCGGCCCCGAAAAAAGCGCCTGGCGCGACCTGCTCGAACAAAAGGGCCCCGGCTGCCACCACATCGCCTTCCGCACCCGCAACCTCACCAAGCGCGATGCCTATCTCGAGTCGAAGGGCCACAAGCTGCTGCAGCGCGGCGAGTTCGACGGCAGCCACGGCCGCTATGCCTATTACGACACGGTCAAGGACCTCGGCGTGATGGTGGAATTGCTCGAGTTCGACAAGGACAAGGAAACCCAGCCCTAGAACAGGTCCCAGTTCACAGGCCCGATCATGACTTACCCCATCGCCTACCAGCTCTACTCTTCGCGCAATTTCCCTCCGCTGGCAGCGCAATTGCCGGTGCTCAAGGCGATGGGCTACGACGCCATCGAGCCATGGTTGCCGGCGTACGAGGCTGATCCGAAACTGTTCCGGCGCCAGCTCGATGACGCTGGCTTGGCTTGTTATGGCTTTCATATGCCGCTAGCCGGACTGGTGCAGGAGCCGGACCGCTTCATCGACATTGCCCTGACCCTGGGCGCCAAGGTGATGATACCGCCCTATGTCACGACGGAGGAGCGCCGCAATACATCCGACTATTGGCAGGAGCTGGGACGCAAGCTGGGGCACGGCGCGGCCTTGGCAGCGCCGCATGGCCTCAAGGTGGCGTGGCACAACCACGACTTCGAATATGTGCCGCTGCCCGATGGTACGCGGCCCATCGACCACATCTTCGAGGCTGGTGGGCCGGATGTGTGGTTTGAAATCGACTGCGGCTGGATCACCCGGGCCGGCGCCGACCCGGCCGCCGAACTGCAGCGATACGCCGATCGCATCATCGCCATCCAGACCAAGGACACCGCGCCCATCGGCACGACGACTGACGATGGCTGGACCGCAACCGGGGACGGTATCATCGACTGGCAGGCCCTCGTCCCGCTGTTCCGCCGAACCAAGGCCGATCACATCGTCACCGAACACGACAATCCCGGCGACTGGGAACGCTTCGCACGGCGCTCGATCGATCATCTCAAGGCACTGGGGCTCTAGCCGTGACGACACCGAGCCTGATCGATCTCGATACTGAACAGAACGGGCTGGAACTGACGCACTTCGACTATGCGACGGCATGGATACTGGGGCTCAGGATGCAGCTTGAAGCGAGTGCGCGTTCGTTGCCGGTCGCCATAGAAGTCAGCCACGGCAATATCGTGGTGTTTTTCGCCCTGTTGCCTGGTGCCACGCCGGACAATCCGGATTGGACTCGGCGCAAGCGGGCCGTTGCGTTGCGCTATCATAAAAGCTCGCTCTACATGCGATTGTTATGCGAGCAGCATGGCTGGAACTTCCATGACCGCTTTCGCCTGCCGGCGGCCGACTTTGCGGCCAGCGGCGGCGGGGTGCCCATCATGGTGCGGGGCGTCGGCGTGGTCGGAGCCGCCGCAGTGAGTGGCTTGCCCGACGTGGAAGACCACGCACTCGTCGTCAGCGCTATCGCCAGCCTGATTGCCCAACCAAGGGAGAATTAGCATGACGACCAGCACAACCGAGCAATTCTGGTCCAAGCCGAATGGGATGATCCCCAACAGCCGCTATCCGCTGCTCGTGCACCGGATGGCCGTTCCGTACGGCGGGGAAGACCGCGTCGTGGCGCGGTTCAGGGAAAATGGCTGGCTGAACAATTGGCGTTACCCTGGCGTCTATACCTACCGCCATTTCCACTCCACGACCCATGAATGTCTCGGGGTCGCTCGGGGCTGGATGGACGTGGAGATATTTGGCGGTGGTGGCCCTGTCCTGCGCGTCACTACGGGGGACGTTATCGTAATGCCCGCCGGGGTGTCGCACATGATGGTCGGTCACTCCGACGACGTCAGCATGGCGGGCGGATATCCCGACGGCCGCGACTGGGACAACATGCGCCATGACCACCTAACCGAAGACCTGCGCCGCGATGCCGTCAAACGCATCATGACGCTCCCTATTCCAGCCCGTGACCCGGCAACCGGAACGCCTATGCAGCACTGGATCGACGCACCATCTTCGGTTGACGCCGATCTGAATTCTTTCCGGGATGGCCTGGAAGCAGCGAGGGATTAGTAATTCTGGTCATTCGAAGTAGCAAAGGCAACACGCAGGTAGCAACGCCGAACACACCGGAGACCAGTCTTAATGTCAGCTTTCCGCTAACTAGGCTGGCCACCTGAATGCCTGAAATGGGGCCAGGATCAGACCAGCGTGTTAGCTTTACGAGCAAGCCGGCCTATTCGGGTGATGCTTCAGGCAAAGGCTCACCATTCGGTATTCTACGGCTAAGCGCGGCTCTCGATACGCATCTTGAGGACCTGATTAAAACCGTCATATCCGTCGGCGCGGTGCTTTTCATCCTGCTTTAACAGGCCCTGTAGCGGCCAGACCAAGGCGCCGCAGATAGCTTCCACGTTCTCCAGATGCGTGGTGGCATCGGCCCGCAGAAGATAGATCCGATGATGATGGTAGCGGCTCATTCAAGTTTCTCATTCAGCGCTGCGGCGGTGACAGTGGACCCGAATGAAATGCCGGGCATCTTCATCGCCAGCCTTGTTCCATCCTGCGGGACGCCGTCAATCCTCGAAAATTTGCTCCACTCGCCATAGGTGGGAAAATCGGAAAGGGCGTCCCATACTTGGCTTGGCGTGGCTGGGATTTTGATGTCGGTGGCGATCACGATGCTCATGGCTCAGTTCCTGTATTGGGGCTAAGCGGCGGCGCACGTTCCCGTGGCGCCTGCAATGCGGCCGCCTGCATGGATGATAAACTGAGTCTGATTGCTGGTCGTGGTCATGATCTGATTTCTCTCTCTGAGTTCAGGTCGCTGGCCTTGCCACGATCTGCGTTGTTGACCTCATCAAAGTAG
>JAQGKG010000006.1 GCA_028290245.1 Devosia sp.
TTAGGGTATGTTCACGCGAACTGCCTGCTCTCCGGCTCCATCAAGTTCAGTCCTTTTCGCTGCCGTCCAGGTCGTCGACGCGATCGTTCTGATTGTCGCGCCCGTTTGTCCGAGGTTCGCTTTGACCATTTTCGGCGCCATAGCCTGGCGTGCTGCTGTCGTTGGCAACGCTTTTTCGCCCTCGTTGAACCGCTTGATCCTGGTCTGGCCTGTTCGCATCCTGGTTCTGTTGAGTGACTTCGTGAATCTGCTCCGGCGTCATCGCGTCTTCCGACGGAATAGACGGATTGTCTTTGTTCGGCTGGGTCATGTCGATTGCCTCGATGTGTGACTGGCCCAATGTGATCGATCCAGCATTTGTTCCAGTGCTCCTCACAGAGCAGACCTAGGTCTACCCTGGACCCGAACTCGCCGATCTGCCTATTCTGCTTTCTATCGAGCTCGTTCAGAAGCCGACCGGCCGTAAACCAGCACTTTCCGGGTTGGTCAGCAAACCTGAGATGCTAAGGCGCTTCGACCCCATCGACTGTGCCGATCGGGAGTTGGCCGATGCGTGTGTAGCGGTTCATCGTGACGCCGCTTCGCGATGTTTTGGAGTCGATGAGGGTTAGTCCGGTTGGGGTGATGCCATCGGCGAACATGCGTTTGCCGCAGCCAAGGATTAGCGGAAAGGCTAGTCCATAAAGCAGACAGGCACTGAACGGCGAGTTAGGGGCGGGACTGGACGCGCAGCAAAAAAGTTCTGCAAGCGACAACAGCTTCCTCGACAGGGCTCAACCCTCGAATAGGCTTAGCGGACTAGATTGCCTGCTCCGCGACGAGATGACCGGCACCGACGTCGCGATAGACAGCCGGTTGGGGTTCATAACGAACCGAGTGCACTGAGCTGGGCAATTCGCCCCCGAATGGCACGTAGCCGCGGCGGTGACGGGAGGGGTCGGGAACGGGGACTGCCGCCATCAGCTTGCGGGTATAATCGTGCTGCGGGTTTTCGAAGATTTGCGCGCGCGTACCGATCTCGACGAAACGCCCCATATACATCACCGCTACGCGATGGCTTATCTGCTCGACCACGGCCATGTCATGCGAGATGAAGAGATAGGCGATCCCGGTTTCGTTCTGGATGTCCTGCATAAGTTCGAGGACCTGGGCCTGGATCGTGACATCGAGGGCCGAAACGCTTTCATCGGCGACGATCACTTTGGGCGAAAGTGACAGAGCGCGTGCGATGCAAATGCGCTGGCGCTGACCGCCGGAAAATTCGTGCGGATAGCGCGATGCTGCTTCCGCGGGCAAGCCAACGCGGCGGAACAGGTATTCGACGCGGTCAGTCAACTCGCTGCCTTTGGCGAGACGGTGAATTTTGAGGGGTTCAGCCACTAGATCGCCCACGCGCATGCGCGGATCGAGCGAAGCATAGGGATCCTGGAAGATCATCTGGATATCTCGGCGGATCGGCTTCATCTGGTCAGGCCGCAGGCCCGCGATGTGAGTGCCGTTGACGCGAACGTCGCCAGTGTACGGCACGAGATTGAGCAGCGCCCGGCCAGTCGTGGACTTGCCGCAGCCACTTTCGCCCACCAAGGCCAGCGTTTCGCCCGCATGGAGGCGAAACGAAATGCCCTCGACCGCATGGACGCGCTGATTGACCTGGCGCAGCAAGCCGCCGCGCAGGTCAAAGCGCACTGTTAGGTTATCGACGTCTACCACCTCCCTGGCAGCGACCAACGGTTGATTGGCGCGCTTTGGCAAGTTGGTGCCAGCCATGGCGCCGAGGCGTGGAACGGCTGCGAGCAGCGCCTTTGTATAGGCCTCACGAGGGGCGTTGAAGATGTTGCCCGCCGGTCCTGTCTCGACTTGCCGGCCGTCCTTCATCACCAGCACATGGTCGGCCATTTCCGCAACCACGCCCATGTCGTGGGTAATCATGATGACCGCCGTGCCGGTCTCCTGCTGCAGCAGGCGGATGAGACTCAGAATCTGCGCCTGGACGGTGACGTCGAGCGCCGTGGTCGGCTCGTCGGCGATCAGGATGTCCGGACTTTGGCTGAGAGCGATGGCGATCATCACGCGCTGCCGCATGCCGCCAGACAGCTCGTGCGGATACTGCGTCAACCGACGCGAGGCCTCCGGTATCTGCACCTGATCGAGCAGGTGCAGAGCCCGGGCCTTGACTTCAGTTGCGGACAGCGTGGCGTTTGCCGTGATCGCTTCGAACAATTGCCGCCCGATGGTCAGTACCGGGTTGAGTGAAGTCATCGGCTCCTGAAAGATCATGCCGATCTCGCGACCGCGAATGAGGCGCATTGCATCGGGAGCCAGACCGAACAGGTCACGTCCCTTGTAGAGGGCAGATCCCGAAGCGACGCGCGCCATCGGCTGCGGCAGCAGGCCCATCAGCGAGAGTGCGGTCATGGATTTGCCGGAGCCCGATTCCCCGGCAATGCAGAGGGTCTTGCCGCGCTCCAGCGTGAAGCTAAGCCCGTCGACTACGCGCCGTGGTCCAGACGAGGACGCGACCTCGGTGACGAGGCCGCGCAGTTCAAGGAGTGGGGCAGCTTCGGCAATCACTCGAATACGATCCTTGGGAAGTAGAAGCTCACGACCCAGTTCGGCATATCGACGATTTCGGAAATCCGGAGATCGCCGCACACCGAGCAGAGCATGTAGGCCTCCTCGGCAGAAAGGCCGTATTGGCTGCCCAGCAAATCGATCATGCCAGAAACCGCGTCGCGCGCCCCCGACATCAAGTCGGACCCTATGCCGGTCGTCACTTCGTAGCCTTTGGCATCGAGGTGATTGGTCACCGGTCCCGACGTGGTGAAGCGCGGCATGGCAAGGTTCGCGCCCTTTACCAGCTCGAACTTGAGCGCCACGTTCATCTGGCTCTCCATGGCGGTGCCACAGACCTCCCCGTCGCCTTGAGCGGCATGAGTATCGCCCACCGAGAACAGCGCGCCTTCGACCTCGACCGGCAGGTAAAGCACCGTACCCGTGGTGAGATCGCGGATATCGAGATTGCCGCCCACCCGACGCGGCGGTACCTGGGAGTGGTTGCCGGGTGCCGCCGGAGCCACGCCCATTTCGCCGCAGAACGGCTTGAGTGGCACCTTCCCGTTCTTCGAGAAAGCCGCCGGCGCCATGCTGGTCTTGTCATAGCTCCACAGCGTCAGCGCCGGGTCCTTGAACTGGTCGGCCAACAGCCCAAAACCGGGTATGTTGGCGGTCCAGCCAAAGCCGGAGGGCTCGAAGCCCTCCATCGTGATCTTCAGTGCGTCCCCGGGCTGGGCCCCATCGATATAGATGGGGCCGGTGACCGGATTGACCTTGGAGAAATCCAGCGTCGAGACATCGGCAACGGTGCTGCCGGGCGTAAAATGCCCGGCCCCACTGTCGAGGCACTCGAAATAGACCGATGAACCGGGTGCCACTCGCTCGACGGGCAGGATCGAGTGATCCCACCCGAAGTGATGGTTCACCCGGTGGATGGTGTAATCGCAGTTACTGCACATCTTTATCAAACACATAGTCGTAGTTGACGGGAATGTGGACGGGATCGACGAAGATGGCATCCGGGCCACCCAGGCGAGCCGACTTCATGGTGAAGCGCTGTTCGTTGAACACCGGCACCCAGGGTGCGTCGGCCATCACGCCCATGTAGACGTCGCTCCACGCCTTGTACCGGTCGGCGGCCTTGGCCGGATCGATCATCGAGTCGGCGGCAGTTGCCATGGCGTCGAGGTCTTCGTTGCAGTATTTCGACCAGTTCCAGCCGCCTTCTGCAGCGCCCGAGCAACCGAGGATTGGACCGTAGAAGTTGGATGGATCCGGGAAGTCGGCGATCCACGCCATGCCGCCCGACCAGATCATCGGTGCCGTGCCTGCGCCGCCCGCTTCGATAACGTTAGCCTGGGCCAGCGAGAGCAGTTCGACGGTGATGCCAATCGCTGCCAAATCCTGTTGGATGGCTTGGGCAATACGTGGATTGGGATCGACGTTGTAGACGTAGAGTTCGGT
>JAQGKG010000012.1 GCA_028290245.1 Devosia sp.
GGCGCTGGCTGGAAACAATCGGGCCAATTGCGGGCAACAAACCTGATGTATAGTCCTCAGGTAATCGACAAGAACAACCGTTAACCTGTTGGCTCATTGCCAGTTATAGTGAGTGGGTACACTTCAGCCTTGTGCGACAATTTTGACGCGCACTTAGACATTATCCGCCATGATCCAGCCGTTAAACAGTTTTGACCGCGTGACACCGCCGCACGAGCACTTCACGCGCCCGTTATCGCAAGTTCATGCCGTCCAAAATCACAGTTCGGGCCGGACGAAGTCGCCGCTTTCGCCATCCATCACCCATAGCTCGCCGGTGGAAATATCGAACCAGGCGCCATGCACCGCCAGTTTCCCCTCGGCCTCGAGCTCGGCGACATAGGGAAAGGTGCGCAGGTTGCGGATCGAGTTGCGAATCGAGATGCGCTCCAGCGCCGTCTGCTGCTCGGAGGCGGTCATCATGGAGTTGGTGCCGAGCTGGCTTGGCAGTTCACCCAGCATGCTCATCCATTTGCCGATGAAGTCGCCGGCGTCGAGCGGCTTCGAGTCGGGGTTCAGCGCCGCTTTGATGCCACCGCAACGGCCGTGGCCCATCACCACGATATTGGCGATCTCGAGCGCCTTGACGGCAAACTCGATGCCCGCCGAGGTGCCGTGCTGGCCGCCATCGGGCTGGTAGGTCGGTACCAGGTTAGCGACGTTGCGCAGCACGAACATCGAGCCCGGCTCGGCGTCGAAGATCATTTCAGGCGCCGCGCGGCTGTCGCAGCAGGCAATGATCATGGTGGATGGCGTTTGTCCGCTGGCGGCCAGTTCGCGATAGCGATCTTTCTCGCGGACGTAGCGGCCATCCATAAAATTGGCGTGGCCTTTGAGCAGATGTTCAGGAAAGCTGTGCATGGCCACTGGATTATCGCTAAGATCGACCAAGATCAACTAGGGCGCATCGCATGCTCATCTACCGCTTCCTCACCGGCGACGACGACGTCAGCTTCTGCCACAAAGTCACCAAGGCCCTCAGCGAAGGCTGGGCCCTGCACGGCTCCCCCAGCTACGCGTTCGACGCCGCCACTCAAAAAATGAAATGCGGCCAGGCCGTAACGCGTATGGCCAAAGACCAGCCCTATGATCCGGACAAAAAGCTGGTGGATTTTTAGGGGGAAGCCCTCCCAATCAAGGGAGGGCTAGTTGCATCAAGGGCGTCGCGCAAACACATCTCTTGCTGCGGCAAGGCCATTTAGCGCTGCCGGAAACCCTGCATAAACGGCCATCTGCATGATGATCTCGACGATTTCATCCTGCGTCAGGCCAACATTTAGCCCCGCTCCGATATGCACCTTGAGCTGCGGCGTCGCCGTACCCATCGCCGTCAGCGCTGCTATCGTGGCGATCTCCCGCGCCCGCAGGTCAAGCCCGGGGCGGCTGTAGATGTCGCCGAAGGGAAATTCCAGGAGGTAGGTCGCAAAGTCCGGCGCGATGTCGGCGAGCGAGGCGATAACCTCTTCGCCGGCATGTCCGTCGATTTCAGCGAGCGCGCGCTTGCCGCGATTCAGCCGGCTTTCGCCGACGCTCTGGTGGTGGTGTGTCATAGCTGTGCATCCTCGGTTGAGCGCCGGCATAGCCGGCAATCTTGGTGTCGAGGACGATAAGGCTCGCCTGAAACTCGGCCAGCTTGACGCGTACGCGGTCACGATGCTGCTCCAGCAGTTTGCGTCGCTCCGCTTCAGTACCCGCGCCCGTTTCCCGCAAGGCTGCATAGGCCAGCATATCCCGTATCGGCATGCCGGTCGCTTTGAGGCGGCCGACAAACTCGATCCAGATCAGAATTGACCGGTCATAATCTCGCTGGCGCGATCCATCACGGTCGGCATAGGGCAACAGCCCGATCAGCTCATAATAGCGGATGGTATGGGCCGTCAGTCCCGATAATTTAGCCAGTTCGCCGATCTTCATGAATGCCTTTTCGCCTCGACGTTTTGCAGGCTAGGGCTTCGAGTGCACTCGCAGTCAAGCGGCAATACCGGCTAGATGGCCGTATTCCGCAGCAGCTGCAATTGCAGCGCCTGCAGCATCAAAATCGTCTTGGCGTCGCAAATCTCGCCTGAGCCGATCATCGCCAGTGCCCCATCCAGCGCCAGCTCGAACACCTCGATGTCTTCGCCTTCCTGGGCAAGACCACCGCCGGCCGACACTTTTTGCCCAGGCGTATACTCCGCCAGAAAGCACGCGCATTTCTCGGTCAGCGATCCGGCGCTCATATAGACGTTGAACAGGAACTGCAGGTGTTCCGGCTCGTATCCCGTCTCCTCGATCGCCTCGCGCCGCCCTGCTACAGCGGGCACCTCGTCATCGAGTAGCCCAGCCGGCGCTTCGATCAGCCACGCTGGATCGCCGTTGAGATGAGGCGGCAGGCGAAACTGCCGTGTCAGGATCACGTTGCCGGTGGCAGGCGCATACATCAGCACCGCCGCCGCGCTGCCGTGGTCGTAGACCTCGCGGGTCACCGTCTGTTGCGTGCCGTCCTTGCGCCCATGTGTGACTGTATAATTGTCAAAGCGGCCCCAGTTGCGCGCAAGCTGGGTCACACTTTCGATCTTAATGGTGTCGTCCATGCCTGGCTCCCGTTCACCGTCCCTATGCCGCAAACCGGGCCTTGCCGCTATAGTTCCGGCGAGAAACCATCGTTCTCAAATGCGCCACCCGCACTTGTCGTTCGCCATACGAACAAAGTGCGGAATGCGCCAAAAGTTGATACGCCAGCTTGGTTTCCGGCTTTGATTTTGTAACACTTGAGCGCTAGAAGTCTCGAACCATTCCAAACTGCAGCGGCCCTCCCGCCCTGCTAGCGAGGCTACATGACGGTTCGCTCCCGCCCACTCTCTCCGCATCTGCAGGTCTATCGCTGGACCATCACCATGACGATGTCGATCATACATCGTGCCACCGGCATCGCCAATTACGCTGGCACGGTATTGCTGGTCATCTGGCTCGCCGCCGCCGCATGGGGCCAAGAGCCGCTCAATCTGGTCAATGACCTTTATGGCAGCTGGTTTGGCCAGTTGGTGCTGTTTGGCTTCACCTGGAGCCTGATCCACCACATGCTGGGTGGCCTTCGTCACTTTGTCTGGGATTTCATTATCGGCCTTGAGGCGGGACAGCGCGAAATGCTGGCCTGGGCCAATGTCGTCGCTTCCGTCGTCCTGACCCTCTTGGTCTGGACCTTTTTCGTCTGGATGGCATGATGCGCGAACAGGTCATCACCCGCGACGTTGTCGCCAATCCCAAGTCGGTCTATGGCGACAAGAAAGCCTCGACCCGCCATTTCATCACCCAGCGCGTCACTGGCGCCAGCAACATCGCTTTCCTGCTGCTGCTGCTGTTCATCGTGATGCGC
>JAQGKG010000106.1 GCA_028290245.1 Devosia sp.
CGGGACCTACCTAAAATGACCGGCAACACCACTCGCCTCGCCAGCCCGCATGATCACGTGTTCCTCGGCGACAACCACGATCGCAATGAGCGCCGTACCTGGCTGGTGATCATTATCACCGCAACCATGATGGTAGTGGAGATCACTGCGGGGTCCATCTTCGGATCCATGGCTTTGGTAGCGGATGGCTGGCATATGTCGACGCATGCCGCCGCCATGCTGATTGCCGCGCTCGCTTATATGTTCGCCCGCAAGAACGCGCGTAATCCTCGCTTCACTTTTGGCACGGGCAAACTCGGCGATCTGGCCGGCTTCGCTAGCGCCGTGGTTCTAGCGCTCATTGCCCTTCTGATTGGCTGGGAAAGCCTGCTAAGGTTCTACAACCAGGTGTCGATCAATTTCCAGCAGGCGATCATTGTCGCCGTCATGGGCCTCGGCGTAAACTTGCTGTGCGCTTGGCTCCTCCGGGACGACCACTCCCACCATCATGGGCATCACGAGCATGATCAGGGGCATGAGCACCACGACCACGCCCATCACAACCGTGGCCACGCCCCTGTAGCGGACAATAATTTGCGTGCTGCCTACTTGCATGTGCTCGCCGATGCCCTGACGTCTGTCCTTGCCATTGTCGCACTGTTGCTCGGCAGCGTTTACGGCTGGAACTGGATGGATCCGGCCATGGGCATCGTCGGGGGCTTGGTCATCGCGCGTTGGTCATGGGGTCTAATCCGCGATGCCGGTGGCGTGCTGCTTGACTACGTGCCTGCCGGCGAGGACCTACCGCATGAAATCCGCGAAGCTATCGAGGTCGACGGCGACGAGATCACCGACCTGCATGTGTGGCATCTCGGCCCCGGCCACCATGGCGCAATCGTCTCGCTGCGCTCAGCCAACCCACAGACCATTGATGTTTATCGGGCGAAGCTGGCGAGCATTCATGAACTGTCGCATGTGACGATCGAAGTGCAGGCCGCCTGAGTTATCAGCTTTAAATCGCAGCCACTCTGCCGATCAAAATACAAAGCCCGCCAGGTTTCCTGGCGGGCTTTGAAACTTTACCTGACTGATGTCCGGCACTCGAAGGGTTTAGCCCTCGCGGTAGTGCTGGATCCAGGTGGTACGCAAACCGGCGAGGCCATGTTTATCGATGGCGGCCTGCCAATTTAGAAATTCATCGACGCTCAGTGTATAGCGGTCACAGGCCTCTTCGAGGCTTAGCAGCCCGCCGCGCACGGCAGCGACGACTTCGGCTTTGCGGCGGATGACCCACCTCCGCGTATTAGCGGGGGGAAGATCTGCGATCGTGAGCGGACTTCCGTCCGGACCGATAACGTACTTAACGCGAGGACGCATTTGTACGGTCATTTTACTCTCTACTCAAACCTGACCATATGATGAGAGACTAGGCTAACGGCCTTAAAATTCGACTAAAGGGAAACTTACAACTGGTTAAGAATGGTCTTGAATTTCAAGGCATTGATTCAAGTCTACCCAAAACAATACACCCCCGCATGGGCGGGGGTGTGAGTAAACAATTGGACCTCGATCAGGCGGCGGTGTCGTCCTCGTCTTCGTCCGCTGTCACCACAGGCTTTGGCACTGCGGTTACGTCCGGGACGCGCACGTCGGTCACGTCGGTGATTGTGACCTTGCGTGTGCCGACAGTGAGGATCGGAACGGCCCCCGTGAAATCCACGGCAGTCACCACGCCGATCGAGGCGGTGCTGATCTTGACGTCCTGGCCGTTCGTGTCCTTGCCCTGGATGTCGATGGTGTAGACGCCGTTTGGCTTCATGGACCCGTCGCTACCTTTGCCGTCCCAGCGGAAGGTGCCTGGACCGAGCGCAAGCGGCCCGGTCTGGTTATAGACGACCTGTCCCTTGGCATCCTTGATGGTGATGGTGGCGTTTGCGGCGTTGGCGTCGGCGCTGTAGGCCCAGAACGCTGCGTTGGTAGAGCTTAGCTCCCCGGTCTTGCCAGACGACGCCACTTCCTTGCCGATATAGGAAACGGCATCGGATTTGGCGGTGTTCTGGCCCGACAGCATCAGCGTTTCGAGGAACTCGTTAGTCTTGAGCTGCTGCTCGACGCCGGTGAACTGCACCAGTTGCTGGGTGAAGGCATTGGTGTCCATCGGATCCAGCGGATTCTGGTTCTTGAGCTGGGTGGTCAAGATGCTCAGGAAGGTATCGAAGTTGTCCGCGATGCCGGCTCGCGAGGTAGCCAAGGCGCTGGTATTTGCTCCGGAAACGTTACTGACAGCCATGATACCTACTCCTTACGCGATGATGTTGACGCCGCTGGCACTGAGATTGCCGCGGTAAAGGCTGATGGTAGGCGGAACGGCCTCATCGGCCTCCGCTAGGTCGGTGCCGAATAGGCCGTTGCGGCCATCGCCGTTTTGGCCCTGCTGTCCACCCGCGAATGGATTTTGCTTCAGCGAAAATTCCAGATTGGTCTTGGATCCATCAAGTCCGGCCTGCTGCAAAGCGCGTTCAAGCGCGCGCTGATCGCGCTGCATCAGGTCGAGCGTTTCGGCTTTTTCTACGGTGAGGCGGGCATTTACCTGGCCGGAGGCGTCGATATCGAGACGCACGTCGATCTTGCCCAGTTCGGCCGGATCGAGCCTGATCTGGAAACGGGTATTGCCGTCGGTGACCTGGCGGGCCATTTCGAAGGCCAGTTGCGGCAGGTTGAGCTGCTGCTGGCTGGTCTGGTAGCCGGTCTGCACCACGCGGGGTGCAGCAACGGCATCTACCCTGGCAGCATGCACCGGTTGTGCTGCGCTTTGCGGGTCAGGTTGCTTGTCATTTGCTGCTGCGGCGACGCCAGTTGGCTTGGCATCTGCTGGCTTGCCATCGTCGGACTTCTGATTGGTGTCGCCATCCGATGGCTTGTCGCTGTCCTTGGACGCTGGCTTGACCTCGATCGAGGCGTTGACGGTCTTGTCAGCGGTCGGCTGAACGTCCGGCGCTGCTGCATCCTCGGTCTTGGCGGTTAGTGCCGAGGCGGGGAGCTTGAGTTCGGGGGTAGCCAGCGCCGGGGTGGCATCGGCGGTGACGGTCGGCTTCATCGCATTGGCTAGCGCGGCCTTGAGATCGAGGTCGGTGCCGACGCTTTCCTGCAGCTCGGCCAGCGCGTCCGGCTTCGCTTCGCCCTGGTTGAGGGCGGTGAGCAGAGCGGCCAGCTTGTCGCCGACGGCCTTGAGCTGTTCCGATAGCTCGGCCGAGGCCGACGCATCGGTGTTAGCCAGCAGTTGGCCTGCCAGTGGCCCGAAGGCCTCCACGAGCTTACTTGACAGGCTGTCGTCCACGCTGGCGGTGCCTGCCATCAGGGCGGCCATCTCGTCGGCAGTGGGCATGTCGGTGAGGTCGATGCCGAGGCGCTGGGCGAGATCGCTCAGCAGCGTGTCGAGTTCCTTGAGTTGCTTGGGGTCGAGCGGTTCGCCGGCGGCACGCTTGGCCTTCAAGGAGGCCAGTCCGTCGATCAGTGCAGTCAGCTCGGGCCTGACGACTTCGGGGGTGACGATGGGGACCTGTGCGTCGATGACAGCTGCAACAGCATCGGGGTCGTCGCGCTTTTCGTCTTCGCCGGGCTTGGACTCGGTCGGGGGGGTGACGTTGTCGTTCGAGGGCTTGGCATTGGCGGCGGGTGCCTCGGGCTTGTCTGCCTTGGCGGCGCCGAGCAGTGCGGCAAACGCGTCCTTATCTGCCTCCGCAGCAGGGCTGCCAAAGGCCCTGGTGTTGGAGACACCGGCAGTGCTGGTCGTAACGGTCAGATGTGATGCCACTAAAGCAGACCCGCAGAATGAGACTAATCCAGCCCATTCAATGCAGGCGCCGTGCCAAGTGGGTTTGGCGGTGGACTTAGCTGTGATTTCAATGGCGTGACGGCTGCGTGTGACTGCGCCTCGATCGGCAGTGTCGACCATTGCGGCAAAAGCTGCCGGGCAAATCTTGCGGGGATCGCCGTAAAGGTCTAATAGCCCGAACTCGAATTCGTCCGCTGGCCCTTGAACCCAACCGGATACCAGAAA
>JAQGKG010000074.1 GCA_028290245.1 Devosia sp.
TGGGTCTGCACCGTCGAAGCCATGCCAATGGATATCCGCGTCGATTGCGTTGCCATCGACGAAATCCAGACCGCCATCGACTTCGACCGCGGCCATGTGTTCACCGACCGTATCCTGCACGCTCGCGGCACGCATGAGACCCTGCTGCTGGGTGCTGCAACCATGGCGCCGATCATCCGCAAGCTGCTGCCGCATGCCGAAATCATCGACCGGCCGCGGTTTTCCCAGCTCACCTATGCCGGCTCCAAGAAGCTTTCGCGCCAGCCCGAGCGCTCGGCCATCGTCGCCTTCTCGGCGCGGCAGGTCTATGCGATTGCCGAACTGATCCGGCGCGAGCGCGGCGGAGCTGCCGTGGTGATGGGCGCATTGTCGCCGCGCACCCGCAATGCCCAGGTCGAAATGTACCAGAATGGCGATGTGGATTTTCTCGTCGCCACCGATGCCATCGGCATGGGGCTCAACCTCGATATCCATCACGTCGCCTTTGCCGATGACACCAAGTTCGATGGCCGGATGAGCCGCGAATTGAGCCCCGCCGAGATCGGGCAAATCGCCGGACGCGCCGGTCGCCATTCCCGAAACGGCACGTTTGGAGTCACCGGCGGCACCGAAGGATTTGACGAGGAAATGGTCGTGGCGCTCGAAACGCACGACTTCGCGCCGATAAAAGTGCTGCAATGGCGCAACAATCAGCTGGATTTCTCATCCATCAACGCATTGCGCAACAGCCTCGACAACACGCCCGAGCATCGTAGTCTTACCAGGGTGCCGATGGCCAAGGACCAACTCGCCCTCGAGTTCGTCTCGCGCAACGAGGCTGGGGCCCTGGCACGGGGTCTCGATGGTGCCCGCCTGCTGTGGGACTGCTGCCAAATCCCTGATTATCAAGGTATTTCGCCAGCCAATCACGGCGAAATCGTCACGCGAATTTACACGGACTTAGTCAAGAAACGCCATGTCGACGCCGACTGGATTGCCGAGCAGGTCCGCTTTTGCGACAATACCAGCGGCGATATCGACACCTTGAGCAACCGGATCAAGCAAATCCGGACATGGACCTTTGTCGCCAATCGTAAAAACTGGCTTGCAGACCCTTCACATTGGCGCGAAAAGACCCGAGACATTGAGGACAGGCTGAGTGACGCTCTCCATGAGCGACTAACTCAGCGCTTCGTCGACCGGCGCACCAGCGTCTTGCTGCGTCATCTGAAAGACAAACGTATGGCATCTCCCGAGATCAATGAGCGTGGCGAAGTTCGGCTGGAAGGCCATCTCATCGGCACGCTTGAAGGCTTCCGTTTTACCCTGGCCCGTAACGACGGCGACGCCGACATCAAGGGGTTGCGCTCGGCAGCCGACCAGGTGGTGGCGCCAGAAATTCACAACCGGGCCGACCGGTTGTCCGGCGCACCGAACGAAGAGTTCGTGCTGGCCACCGATGGCAAGCTGCGCTGGAAGGGCGATATCGTCGCCGAGCTGATCGAGGGCGATGCGCTGTATCGTCCGCGCATCCTGCTGCTGGCCGATGAAACGCTTACCGGCACCGATCTGCAGGGCGTGCAGGAGCGGCTCAGCCTCTGGCTCCGCCATCACATCAATACCGTGCTCGAAGGCGTCATGGCGCTCGAAGGGCCGGCCGATCTCGAAGGTACCGCTCGCGGCATCGCCTATCAGCTCTACGAGCACATCGGCCTGCTGCCGCGCTCCCAGGTTGCCGATGACGTCAAGAACCTCGACCAGGATGTGCGCGGCAAGCTGCGCAAGCTGGGCATCAAGTTCGGCGCCTATCACATCTACCTGCCGCTCAGCCTTAAGCCCGCCCCACGCGAGCTGGCGTTGATTCTGTTTGCGCTCAAGCACGGCGGCGTGCGGCAGCCCGGCGTCACCGATATTCCCCATATCGTGCTCAGCGGACGCACCTCGTTCGTGGTCGATCCCGAAGTCGATACCCAGCTCTATGAAACTGCCGGGTTCAAGGTGGCGGGCAAGCGTGCGGTGCGCGTCGATATTTTGGAACGCCTCGCAGATATCATCCGCCCGCTGATCGCGCTCGATGCTGGCCGTCCCTATGCCGGCGAGCTGCCGGTCGGGGCTGCCGAGGGCAATGGCTTCCGCGTCACCGTGGAAATGACCTCGCTGCTGGGTTGCTCGGGCGAAGACTTCGCCTCGATCCTCAATTCACTGGGCTACCGCGTCAAGCGCACGCTCAAGGTCGCAGCCCCGGCGCCAGCCGCCGAGGCAACCCCCGAAGCACCGGCCCTTGAGGAAGTGCTGTCGGAAAATCCGGCCAGCGTCGACGCCGTCGAGGAAACGCCGGTCGAGGCGGTAACTGCCGACGTCGCGCCGTCAATCGAAGCCGAAATTCCGGCAACGACCGTGATCGAAGCCACTCCCGAGACCGTGGAAGCCGCGCCTGCCACAGTGGCCGAGCCGGAATTCGACGAAGTCTGGTCGCCTGCTGCCAAGCGCTCTGAAAACAAGCGCCATGGCGAAAGTCGCCGTCGCCCCGACGCCGAAGCAAAGTCCAAGCGTCCGGAAGGCGAGGTCCAGGTCAAGCGGCCCGAACGCAATCACCGTCCGGCACCGCAGCTTCGCCCCGAAGGCGAGGTGCAGGATCTTGGGAAGGCTCGCCATCTGCAGGCCAAGCCCAAGTTCGAGGCCAAGGCGCGCAACGAAAATCGTCGCCCGGACGACCAGAAGGGCGAACGCTCGCGTTTCGAGCGGCCCCCCGAGCCGCCGCGCAAGGATGCCGCCTTCGATCCGGATAGCCCCTTCGCCAAGCTGCTGGCGCTCAAGGCGCCAAAGGGCCAGTAAAATTGGCAGGAACCGTCGAACCCATCCGCAAGGAGCGGCTCGACAAGTTCTTGTTCTTTTCGCGCGCGATTAAGTCGCGCACGCTTGCGCAAAAGTTCATCGAAACAGGCGCCATACGCGTCAATTCCGAACGCACCATCCGCTCCGACCTAAAAGTCGGGGCGGGCGACGT
>JAQGKG010000125.1 GCA_028290245.1 Devosia sp.
CGGCGCCACGCCACACGATAGCCCGTTCCTGCGACGCCCGGATTTGCTTAAGTCGCTAGTGCTACACTGGCAGCGTCACCCCTCAATGAGCTACCTGTTTTCGGGCCTGTTCATCGGCCCGACCAGCCAGGCGCCTCGTTTTGACGAAGCCCGCCACGACAGCCTCTACGAACTCGAAATCGCCATGGCGCAGGTGCCAAACCCTGCCTCGGGCGACGCCGCACCGTCGCCGTGGCTGGTCGACCGCCTGTTCCGCAATCTGCTCGTCGACGTCACCGGCAATACGCATCGCTCCGAAATCTGCATCGACAAGCTATTCTCCCCCGATGGCCCGACTGGCCGCCTAGGCCTCGTCGAGTTCCGCGGCTTCGAAATGCCGCCAAATGCCCGCATGAGCCTAGCCCAGCAGGTGCTAATCCGCGCGCTGATCGCCCGCTACTGGGCCGATCCTGCCGATGGCTCGTTCGCCCGCTGGGGCACCACCCTGCATGACCGTTTCATGCTGCCGCACTACGTCTGGCAGGACTTCCTCGACATCCTTGCCGATCTCGATCGCCACGGCTTCAAGCTCGATCCGGCTTGGTTTGCCGCCCAGCTCGAATTCCGCTTCCCGTTCTGCGGCGAGGTCGAATACGAGGGCGTCCACCTCGAACTGCGCCAGGCGCTCGAACCCTGGCACGTCATGGGCGAACAGGGTGCCATCGGCGGCACCGTCCGTTTCGTCGATAGCTCAGTCGAACGCCTGCAGGTCAAGCTCGAAGGCATTAACCCGGAACGCTACGCCGTCACCTGCAACCAGCGTCCAATACCGTTGCGCAAGACCGACACGGCGGGCACTGCCGTAGCCGGCGTCCGCTACAAGGCATGGCAACCCGCCTCGGGTCTCCATCCGACCCTGCCGGTCAACACGCCACTGGTGTTCGACATCTACGATCGCTGGACCCAGCGACCGGTCGGCGGTTGCGTTTATCACGTCGCTCACCCGGGCGGCCGCAGCTACGACACTTTCCCTGTCAATGGCAACGAGGCCGAGGCGCGGCGCCTCGCCCGTTTCGTGCCGCAGAACTACACGACCGGTGGCTATGCCCTGCGCGAGGAAAAGCCTGCGGACGAATTCCCGCTAACGCTTGACCTGCGACGGCCGCCACGCTTCTGGTAGCGCATGGAAATGCGGAATCAAAAGCGCGGCAAGCCTCCGGCCGGCCCCAGCATTATTGCTGACTATCGGCTGCAGCCAGGCATCCCCGATGAGATGATCGACCCGGACGGCAATATCCGTCCGGGCTGGTCCCAGCTCATGGCTGCCTTCGACACGCTCGGTCCTGTCGAACTGGCGGCTCGCTTCGAGCGCGCCGACCAATACCTGCGCGATGCCGGCGTATTCTATCGCAAGTATGATGGCGCCGAGGGCAAGGAGCGCGCCTGGCCGCTTGCTCACGTGCCGCTGCTGATCGACGAGGCGGACTGGTCCCGTATCAGCGCCGGACTGGTGCAGCGCGCCGAACTGCTCGAAACCGTTATCTCTGACATCTACGGTGACAATACCCTAGTCCAACAGGGTCTGCTGCCGCCAGAACTCGTCGCGCGCAATGGCGAATTCCTGCGGCCACTTGTTGGCGTCAAACCGGTCAGCGGCCATTACCTGCATTTCTGCGCGTTCGAGCTGGGCCGCGGCCCTGATGGCGCCTGGTGGGTGCTGGGCGATCGAGCTCAGGCTCCGTCCGGCGCCGGTTTTGCACTGGAAAACCGCGTCGCCACCACGCGTGCGCTCAGCGACATCTACTCCGACATGAACGTGCAGCGCCTCGCCGGCTTCTTTCGCGATTTTCGCGACAAGCTGTTCGACGACGCCAAGCGCGATGGCGGCCGGGTCGGCATCCTGACGCCCGGCCAGCTCAACGAAACCTATTTCGAACACGCCTATATCGCGCGCTATCTCGGCCTGATGCTGCTCGAGGGCGAAGACCTGATCGTCGAAGACGGCAAGGTCATGGTGCGCACCGTCGCCGGACCCAAGCCGGTCAGCGTGCTGTGGCGACGCATGGATGCCAGCTTCGTCGATCCGCTCGAACTGCGCTACGACAGCCGCATCGGCACGCCCGGCATGGTCGAGGCGCTGCGCCACGGCTCCATTTCGATGATCAACGCGCTAGGCACCGGCATCCTTGAAACGCGAGCCCTCGCCGCGTTCATGCCGCGCCTTGCCCAAAAATTGCTGGGCAGCAAACTCCTGCTGCCGGAAATCGCCACATGGTGGTGCGGCCAGCCCGGCGAGCAAAAACATGTGCTGGATAACTTCGACAATCTGCTGATCGGCCCGGCTTTTTCCACCAGCCTGCCATTCGACGATCTGCGTGGCACGGCGCTCGGCTCGTCCATTCCCCCCGAGCAGAAAGCCGCGTTACTGGAACGCATCTGCGCCAATGGTGCCGACTATGTCGGCCAGGAGCCCGTGCAACTGTCGACCGCTCCCGTCTATGTCGACGGCAAGTTGCAGCCCCGCCCGATCACCCTACG
>JAQGKG010000167.1 GCA_028290245.1 Devosia sp.
TCCGAAACGAAATAGAGGGGCAACGGCGCTAGCGCGGACAGCAGCGAAATCACGATCAATGCCGTGCGCCAGTCATCCGCCTTGTCGGCAATCCGGCCGACCACGATGTTGAGCATCAGCAGGCACAGGGTCGGCAGCGCGTTGATCAGGCCGATCTGGTCGGCCGGCAGCCCATGCTCGCTGAGCCAAATGCCTAGGAACACCGAGGCTACGCCACCGGGAATATAGACAGTGAACTGATAGATAGAAGCGCGCAACTCGGGACCGGCCGAGCGCGAAAGTGCCGAAGGCATGAGGAAATCAACTCCGGGCAAATCAGCGCCCGGTGTCTTTCGTGACTCGCATCGGCCTTCAAGGCAAGGCGGTTTGCAACGTTATTGTCCGGCGGAGGCGCGCAATTTGCGCGAGGATGCATGCAAGGGCTCCAGCGCAGTAAAAAACTGCCTCGCGCTGGCGGCCCACGTGAAGCGCTCGCCATGTGCCCGCGCATCGGCCCTATTGAGCGTCAATGCCCGCGCCACCGCTACATTGAGGTCTGCGTGCATTGCCCCGGCCTTGGGGTCGCTAAGCACATCCACCGGCCCGGTCACCGGATAGGCGGCTACGGGCGTGCTTGATGCCAGCGCTTCGGTGATGACGTTGCCGAATGTATCCGTAAGGCTGGGGAACACCATCACATCGGCACTGCGATACAGAGCACCCAGTTCCTCCCCATGCCGAAAGCCAAGAAACACCGCCTCGGGATAGGCGCGCATCAGGCGCGCACAGTCGGGGCCGTCGCCAACCACGATCTTGGTGCCGGCAGTGTCGAGCTTGAGGAAAGCCTCGATATTTTTCTCGGCAGCAACCCGCCCGACATGCAGCAGATGCGGCCCCGGCAAATCGCCAAACCAGGTTTTGGGACCGGGATGAAAGCGATTGCCATCGACGCCGCGGCTCCACAGCGTGAGATTGTTGAAACCCCGCGCCAGCAGGTCATCGCGCACGGAGGGCGTCGGCACCATGGTGCGGGCGGCGGCGCTATGGAACCAGCGCAGGTAGCCATAGGTCCAGTCCTGCGGCACCGGCATGCGCATGGCCAGATATTCGGCAAAGCGGGTGTGAAAACTGGTGGTGAAACCGAGCTGCCGATCGATGCAATATTGCCGCGCCAACAGCCCCAGCGGCCCTTCGGTCGCTATATGGATATGATCGGCCTCGATGGCGCGGATCTGTTTTGCCACGGCGCTGCCGGTGGCCAGCGAAAGCCGTATCTCCGGATAAGTCGGCACTGGAACCGTCCAGAACCGCTCCGGCGTCAGGTAATGCACCTCATGGCCCGCCTCTACCAATGTCTTGCCGACACTTTCAAGAGTACGGACCACGCCGTTGATCTGCGGACGCCACGCGTCGGTCACGATGAGTATGCGAGTGGATTGGAACGCGTCGAGCTGCATGGCTGCACCACATGGGTTCGAATACCCCTGCAGTGTCACCCGAGTCCGCGTCGCTTGCGTGAATGATAGACGACGGCTTAGTGACGCCTAAACCGCCTTGCGTAGCCTGAACTTGCGGGGTTCGCCGACCATCATTTCGGTCCACTTCACCAGCTCGAACTCCCCTTCGGGGGTTTCGACGATGGCGGTGCAGCTTTCAACCCAGTCGCCCGTGTTGATGTAGTGGATGCCCAGCCGGTCGTGCATATCGGCAAAATGGATGTGGCCGCAGATCACGCCGTTGACGCCGGATTCCTTGGCCTCGTGCACCAGCGCTTCCTCAAAGCGGCCGATGATAGAGACGGCATTCTTGACCTTCTGCTTGGCCCAAGCGCTGAGCGACCAATATTGCAGGCCGAGCCGGCGGCGCACCCAATTGATGGCGATATTGATGCGCAGGGCAGCGTTATAGGCCCAGTCGCCGACATGGGCGAGCCACTTGGCATGCATCACCACAACGTCGAACTGGTCGCCATGGATAACCAGATAGGTCTTGCCGGTCGCCGTGGTGTGGACCGTACGATCGACGAATTCGACTTCGCCAAAATAGGTACCGAGATACTCGCGCAGGAATTCGTCGTGATTTCCCGGCAGATAGACGATGCGTGTTCCGGCCGTGGCCTTGTCGAGCAGCACCTGAACCAGGATGTTGTATTCGTTCGGCCAATGCCAGTTTTTTGCCAGGCGCCAGCCATCGACGATGTCACCGACCAGATAAATTGTCTCGGCTTCATGGGCGCGCAGGAACTCGATGAGTTGCCCAACCCTGATGGGCTTCATGCCCAGATGGACATCCGAGATGAATATCGCCCGGACCTGTCGGACTTCACGGTCTTCCGCCATCCAGCAACGACTCCTGCTTCTTGGACCGCACTTTATCTGCGGATGACGCGGGAGGGAACCATTGGCAGCGAGAAGGTGGGGAAATGCCGCAGATCAGCGAATGCCGGCTTTCAGGGCCACGATCCGCGCGTAGCTTTGCTCGATCCGCGCTGCAAATTCAGGGTCGGCTTTGGCTTCCGCGACCAGGACATCGAGAATTTCCTGTCCCAGGCTGGCGTGATATTTTGCCGTGTTGGAGAACAGCAGCACATCCGTGCCGGCCCGCACGGCAAGCGTCACAGTGTCATGCAGGTCGTAATGCTCGCGGATGGCTCCCATTTCCAGATCGTCGCTGATCACCACGCCATCAAAACCCAGCGTTTCGCGCAATACGCCGGTGATCCACTGGCGCGATAGCGAGGCCGGAGTCTGGGTGCCCTTGTCGGCGTAACCGGCGTGATACAAGTGCCCCACCATCACCATGTCCACCATGTCGTCGGCGATCATGGTGCGATACGGGTCGAGTTCGGCGTCAGTCCAGGTCTGGGTGATGTCGACGAAACCCTCGTGGCTATCGGCCGTCGATGAGCCGTGGCCGGGGAAATGCTTGAGAGCGGTCAGCAGACCCGCCGCGTGGTGAGCCTTGATGAAAGCCTCATCATAGCTGGCGACCACTGCCGGATCGGCGCTGAAAGCGCGGCCGAACTTGGCGATGACCTGATTCTTGGTGTTGAGATTGACGTCGGCGACCGGGCCGAAGTTGACGCTAAAACCAAGGTCGGCGATCGAGGCCGCCATTTTTGCGTAAATTGCCTCGGCCTGTTCGGGGGTGTTACTGGCCGCAATGCTGGCGGCATTGGCGATTTCGGTAAAACCGACGTCCTTCGTCAACCGCTCCACCGCACCGCCCTCCTGGTCGAGCGTGATGAACGGCAGCAACTCCGGGGATGCGGCGCGGAACGCCTCGTTCATGGTGCGGACGGCGTCGAGAGACTTGATGTTGGTCTTGAGAAACATGACCCCGCCGAGACGTCCGGCGGTCAATTCCTCGCGCAGGGCCACGACCGACGCATCATCTGCATCGTCGCCCTGGAAGCCGACCACGATCATCTGTCCAGCCATCTGCTCCAGCGTTGCCGCATGGGCCGAGACGGGGAGAAGAGCCAGGGTGAGAGCGGCGCAAAGGCGGGCAAGATGAACGGTCACGGGCAGGTCCGACTATGGGAATAAATGCCCGACGATGACGGGGAAAAGCCGGTGAAACAATGGCCGGGGGCGATGATCGCTGAAGCGTGAGGGAGACTTGTTGAATCAGTCGACACCCTCCCCCTTGCGGGGAGGGTTAGGGAGGGGAGGTTTGGCCCATATATCGGGGCTCTAATCCCCCCTCCCGGCTCGATGACGGACTTAGCAAGCGCTAAGCCCTATCTCGCTCTCCCTCCCCGCGAGGGGGAGGGTCGTCGACTGATAGCCCGGCGGTCGGCTATGGTGCACGCTACCTATTCTGCCTGTTCTCAATCAAATCCGTTACTACCGCCGGGTCGGCCAGCGTCGACGTATCGCCCAATGTCCCAAAATCGTTCTCCGCCACCTTGCGCAGGATGCGGCGCATGATTTTGCCGGAGCGGGTCTTTGGAAGGCCGGGAGCCCACTGGATAAGGTCCGGCGTGGCGATCGGCCCGATTTCCTTGCGGACCCAGTTCCTGAGCTCAGCCTTTAGACCATCATCACTGGCCGCGCCGGACATCAGCGTGACATAGCAATAAATCCCCTGCCCCTTGATGTCGTGCGGATAGCCGACGACGGCGGCTTCGGACACCTTGGGATGCGACACCAGCGCGCTTTCGATTTCCGCGGTGCCGAGGCGATGGCCGGAGACGTTGAGCACGTCATCGACGCGGCCGGTGATCCAGTAATAGCCATCCTCGTCGCGGCGGCAGCCGTCACCGGTGAAGTAATAGCCCTTGTACTGGGTGAAGTAGGTTTCGACGAAGCGCTGGTGATCGCCATAAATACTGCGCATCTGGCCCGGCCAGCTATCCTTGATAGCTAGCACGCCCTCGGCTTTGGTCTGCTCCTGCAGCTTGCCCTCGGGTGACAAAACCACCGGCTGCACGCCGAAAAACGGCTTGGTTGCCGAACCTGGCTTGGTCGGGATGGCGCCGGGGAATGGCGCGATCATGTGCCCGCCTGTCTCGGTCTGCCACCACGCATCGACGATTTCGCAGCGCTCCTTGCCGACATGCTTGTGATACCACATCCAGGCTTCCGGATTGATCGGCTCACCCACCGTGCCCAACAGGCGCAGGCTCGGCATCTCATGCTTGTCGGCAAATTGCGAGCCAGCGCCCATCAGCGCACGGATCGCCGTCGGCGCGGTGTGGAAGATGTTGACCTTGTGCTTTTCGACCACCTGCCAGAAGCGGGAGGCGTCGGGATAGCTTGGAATGCCCTCGAACATCAGCGTGGTGGCGCCATTGGCCAGCGGGCCATAAACGATATAGGTGTGGCCGGTAATCCAGCCGACGTCCGCGGTGCACCAATACACTTCGCCGTCCTGGTAGTCGAAGCTGAGCTGATGCGTCAGCGAGCCATATAGCAGATAGCCGCCGGTGGTATGCAGCACGCCCTTCGGCTTGCCGGTCGAACCCGAGGTGTAGAGGATGAACAGCGGATCCTCGGCATTCATCGGCTCGGGCGGGCAATCGGCATCCACCGTTTCGACGGCCTCGTGATACCAGACGTCGCGGCCCTCGACCATGTTCACTGGATTGCCGGTGACCCGGACCACGATGACCTTCTCGACGCCCGAGACCTTGGCCAGCGCCTCATCGACATTCTTCTTGAGCGCAATGGTCTTGCCACCGCGGCGGCCTTCATCGGCCGTCAGGATGATCTTGCTGCCGCAGTCGGCGACGCGGCCGGCGATGGAATCGGGCGAAAACCCGCCAAAGATCACCGAATGTACGGCGCCGATGCGCGAACAGGCCAGCATGGCCACGGCGGTGTCGATCACCATCGGCATGTAGATGGTGACGCGGTCGCCCTTTTTGACGCCATTGGCCTTGAGCACATTGGCATAGCGGCAGACGCGGTCGTGCAACTCGCGGTAAGTCGCCTTCCCGTCGGTGCCCGGCGTATCACCCTCCCAGATGATCGCGGTCTGGTCGCCACGTGTTTCCAGATGCCGGTCGAGGCAATTGTAGGAGACGTTGAGCACGCCATCCTCGAACCACTTGATCGATACATCGGGATATTCGAACGTGGTGTTCTTGATCACAGTCGGAAATTTCACCCAGTCGAGCCGCTTTGCCTGCTCGGCCCAGAATCCATCCGGATCGCTGAGCGAGCGCGCATACATGGCGTCATACTGATCTGCAGTTACATGGGTGCGTGCGATCGCAGCCGCACTTGGCTGGAATACGAGCTGCTCGCTCATACTGTCCTCCCTTATCTCTCCCGACATCCGTTCTAGTGACCCGGCCTGATCCGGGCAAGGCCTTGAAACTGCAACTGGATGGCTCAGTCCAGTTGTACCGACAATTAACTCCGCTGCTGCACTATGCTTCGAAGAGGGCCGGACAGTTGCTATCCTGCGGCCACAGGGGAACCGCACCATGGCCGAAATGAGCATCCGCGCCGCGACGTCAGCCGATATCGATTTGATCCATCGCGAGCTGATGGACGTCATTACCACCTCGCCGCACTATAGCGATCGCTTCAAGGCTCATGAGATGGGCCGTCTCAACAAGACATTCCTGCGCAATATCCTGGCGCTCGACCCCTGGCACATCATGATCATGTGTACCGACGGCGTAGCCGGCGGCGCGATGATCTCGGGACCTGAATGCGGCTCGATCTTCCGCTACTGGAGCTGGGTCTTCCCGACCCATCGCAATTCCAAGCTGGGCATGTTCGGCATGCGCGCCTTCGATGAGCATTGGGATAACGGGCGTTTCCACAAGGCCTACACCTTCGTCCGCCCTGACAACGAAGTGGCTCGCAAGTTGCTGGCCCGCTACGGTTACAAAGAAACCTGTCTGCTCGAGAAGCACATTTTCGGCCAGGACTACCTGCTGATCGAAAAGCCCTACACCAAGGTCACCGAGGACTATGACAGCGGCGCCAATATCGGCCGGCTCGGTCGCCTGAAGCAGCGTCTCGAAGGCCTCGTCCGAGCCGCCTGATCTATCCTATTCCGCCGCGACAGCCACTGACCGGCGATTGCGAAACCACTGCAGGATCGATACG
The DNA here is from genome assembly GCA_028290245.1 of Devosia sp. Lineage (GTDB taxonomy): Bacteria > Pseudomonadota > Alphaproteobacteria > Rhizobiales > Devosiaceae > Devosia. The sequence continues at coordinate 6,549 of JAQGKG010000167.1, forward strand.
TCCATATGGGCGGTGCGCAGCGCCACCCACCACAGGCCGACCGACCAGACCGAGATCGCGATGATGGCGGCCGAAGCCGCTCCCATCAGGCCGAATGTCGGCACCAGCAGCCAGTTGCACACCACCAGTGCCCCGATACCAAGGGCGACGAATGGCAGGCTGGCATAGGGGCGGTCGTGAATGGACAGCACCAGCGAGGCCGGCCCCATCACCGAGCGGATCACCAGCGCCAGGCACAGCACCGCCAGCGGCGCAGCGCCAGCCGAAAAGCTCGGCCCGAACAGCATCAGCAGCAACGGCGCCACCAGAGTCATGCCGGCGAACAGCGCCACCGATATGGCGCTGGCGACGAAATTGGCATCGCCAATCTTGCGCTTGAACGCATCGCGGTCGGCATTGGCTTCGCTTTCGAACATATCTGGCAGTGTGACGGCATAGACCGCCGCAACGCCAAACGAGATCAACGAAAACAGTCGTGTGCAGACACCGAAAATCGCCAACTCCTCGCGGCTGAGAGTATGGCTCAGCAGCAGCAGGTCGATGTCGAAGAAGAAATCGGTGGCGAGCGAGATCAGCACCCACGGCAAGGCAAAACGCCACCAGCGCTGGGCTTCCCGCGACCGCGGTTGTGCGGTGTCTGGCAGGCGGTTGAATGAGCTGACGACGAAGCCGAAATGTACCAGCGCGATGCCGACATAGCCGATGGCGATCAGCCACAGCATGAGGGAAAAGCCCTCCGCTGGCGCCGCAATGCCCAATGTCGCGACGAACGCTCCGACCACGATCATTGGCCGGAACATGGTGTCGGCAAAGAAGCCGGCAAACGGCCGCTTGAGTCCTACCAGAACCGCGCCGTTGACATAGACCAGCGCCGTACCGAAGGCGAGCAGGACCACCGGCACGAAGTGATGCGCCAACACGCTATCGCCCTGCCCGATAAAGCTCAGCAGATATGGACCGGCCAGCAACAGCACGACCAGCGAGCCGACGACATGGCCATAGGCGTGCTTGATGAAGCTGAGAAACAGCCGGCGTTCGCCGCGTGCCCGGTATTCGGCAGCAAAATAGGTGCCTACCGTGTGAAATCCCAGCGGCATGACCACAGCGATCAGGTTCACCGTGGCGATGACCACCAGATACTCGCCAAGCAGTTCAGGCCCCCAGATGCGCGC
>JAQGKG010000170.1 GCA_028290245.1 Devosia sp.
TGGCTGGTCTATCTGCGCATCACCGACGAGCAGTATCTCGAGATATTTCCAGGCGCTGAAAACGACCGGGCGCCGGCCAGTTGGCACACCAATGGCATGACCCACATGTGCTGGACGATCGATGACCTGGATGCGACGGTGGCGCGCATAAAGGCGACTGGCATTACGCTGCTGTCCGAGCCCAGCAAGGGTCTCGATGGCAACCGCCAGGCTTGGCTCGAAGACCCCGATGGCAACCGTATCGAACTCATGGAAATGCACCCCGATTGCCTGCAGTATCAAGCCATCAAACGGCTACACGCCGAAGGCATCTAGTCTGCTACCGGTTTCAGCTCGTATTATCGCCCGTGACTTTGATCTGGTCTTGCTTGCCGAGTGAATCGGCATATTGGGCAGCCTGTACCGCTAACAGGCTTTTCGGATAGGTTGAGGTCATGGGCAAATCCACCGTTCGTTTAAAGGACATCGCGGACCGGACTGGCTTTTCCGTCAACACGGTGTCGCTGGCACTGCGACAGAGCCCGCGCATTCCCGAAGAGACTTCGTTGCGTATTCGCGAAGCCGCCGAAGCGCTCAACTATTTGCCAAATCATGTCGCGAAGTCGCTGGTGAACCGCGAAACCAAGACTATCGGGTTGGTGTTGACGGATATTACCAATCCCGCCCTGACACAGGTGGCGCAAGCCATCGAGATGGCATTATCCGCGCGTGGCTATTCGACGCTTTTTGCCACCTCCAACAATGACCTCGAAGAGGAAAAGCGCGTCATCGAAGTGTTTCGCTCCCGGCAAGTGGACGGAATGCTGATCTATCCGCGAAGTCACCGTGAACTGGCCCATATCCGCCGGCTGCGGCAGGCTGGATACCCCGTGGTGCTTCTGGTGGGGGATCCAGATGCTGGAATTGACGCGGTCTGCGTCGACGAGCGGCGTGGAGCATATCGCGCGGTGCGCCATCTGATCGATATCGGTCATAGCCGGATCGGCATCATCGATACCTCCAATGCTAAGGGAAATCTTGAAAAGCGCGACGGCTATACTCAGGCGCATCAGGAGGCCGGCATTTTGGTCGACATGGAATTGCTGGCTGACCCGCTCGGTAATTCCGTCATTAGAGGATATTGGGCGATGGATCGCCTGATGAGCATGCCGGTTCGGCCAACAGCAGTCTTTGCGGCCAACGACTCCCTGGCCATCGGCGCCTTGCGCTGGACCCAGAAAAACAATCTGCGCGTGCCCAAGGACGTTGCCATCATTGGCTTCGACAATATCGAATTTGCCGAGCATGCGGCGACGCCGATCTCATCGGTAAAATATGAGGTCGAGATGGTGACCGAGCTGGCCGTGGAGCGCCTGCTGCAGTTGATCGCCGCGCCACACGGCCTGCCCGAGCCGCGTGTGACCATGATCGATCCCGAACTCATCGTGCGCGACAGCACGGCGGGCAGGGGAGACTAGCTACCGCCTCGCCAACCGACACCCTGATCCGCTACAATCCGGAATGGATTGGGCCACTTCTCGGTGACAAAGCGTGGACGGCGATCTTCGATACCTCCAAGATCAAAAGTATCGTCGGCGATTTTTCTTGCGCCGAAAACCTGAACGAGATCCTCGCGAAACCCATCATCAACATCAAGCAACGCCTCGCAACAAACCGCCCGCCAAAAGGCGACTTCGACGCTCTGATCGATCGAATCTGAACGTCACAGACACAACTGGGGTAACTGAGGCTAAACGCCGCCGTCTCCATCATCAAAGCAGGCGGACTGGTTTCCACCCCTTTGACGTTGAGCAACGGCAAGCGAACGGCAGGGTAGGGCAGGGGCTCGGTTGCGACCGTCGGCTTTCGGGAGCCAGAGCTACGATAGCTGTCATCTAGCAGCGGATAGTCGGGTGGCAGCTTCCGACCCCATCCCAGTTGTTCGCAGAGTAATCGCACGATCCTGAAAACCGCCATTCCCTAACGTAGAGCGCATCCGCCCGCGACTTTGAACCTGCCACGCTTCGAATCGTTGTCCAGCGAATAGTCAATCGAGGATGTGTCATGCCCGACACCAGGCAGGATGGCGCCCACGTCGCAGACGGTCAGGATCATGAAGTCCGCGACGAAGCCGGGAAGAAGGGCGTATCGAGAAAAGTACGTGACGAAAGCCATCAAGGCCGTAGGAAACAGCCGCAAAAAGGTTGAGCGCAAACTCGAAGCGGGGACCACGGCGTCGACCGGCGCGGGACCAGTACCAGAAGCGAACTCCGACGTGTCGAAATGCATCGAGAGCGCGTTGAACACCTGACCGCCGTCGGTGAGGTCGGTCACCACAGTATTAACGCCCTCGTGGTCGAGCGGCACGAGATCAAGGTTGAGCACCTCGTGGCCCTTGTCGAGCAGGTAGGGCACCACGTGCCGTCCGGCCTTGCCGCTGCCGCCGGTAAAAACGATGCGCTTGCTCATAGTGTGTTCTCCATTCCAGTAAGGCGATCGCGCCAGATTAGGCCCAGGGCCGTATCGCCCTTGGGCCGATATTCGAGGCCGACAAAACCGCGATAGCCCAATGCGTCGAGTTGCTGAAGGATGCCGATATCATCGAGTTCGCCGGTGCCTGGTTCGTGCCGGTGCGGCACTGCCGCGATCTGCACATGGCCGATGATCGGCAGTAGGGCGTCGAGGCTAGTCAGCACGTCGCCATGCAGGATCTGGCGGTGGTAGATGTCATATTGCAGCTTGAGGTTGGGCAGGCTTATCTCGCCGATCAGGTTAGCCGCCCAGGCAAAATCATTGAGGAAATAGCCCGGCATGTCCCGGGTGTTGATCGGCTCGATGACGATCTCGATGCCAAGGGGCGCAACTGCAGCGCAGGCCAGCGCGATATTGTCGGAATAGGCGGCCACGGCATGCGGATCGTCGCGCCGGCCATGGCCGCTCATCAGATGCATGCGTACGGGCTTGAGCACCTTGGCATAGTCGATGGCCTGCGCCACCGATACCGCGAAGGCGGGGCGCTGCGCTGGAACGGCTGCCATGCCGCGTGCGCCGGCGGCCCAGTCGCCCGGCGGCAGGTTGAACAGGGCCAGTGTCAGCTTGTGGCGCTCGAGGCGCTCGGCAATCGCGTCGACCGGATAGTCGTACGGAAACAGGAACTCGACCGCGGTGAAGCCGGCATCGGCCGCGGCGGCAAAGCGATCTAGAAACGCATGTTCGTTGAACATCATGGTAAGGTTTGCAGCAAGCCGGACCATGTTCAGGCGTCCTTGCGCGCGGGGAGGGCGACACCGGTAATCTCGGCTATCAGCCGGGCCGGGGAGGAATCGTCGTCGCGGCCCATGCCGGCGGCGGCGGTCATCAGGAATAGCTGCAAAGCCGAGGCTGCGATGGGTAGCGGAAAGGTTTCGGC
>JAQGKG010000193.1 GCA_028290245.1 Devosia sp.
GGATATTTCGACGCTGTGTGGGGCGTTCCGGGTGTTCGTTGGCGATCACGGCACTGTGGGCATGGCGCGGATTGCCTTTGGTGGCATGGCGGCGACGCCGAAGCGGGCTCGGGCTGTGGAAGCGGCACTGGTCGGCAAGCCGTGGACGCAGGAGACTGTGGCGGCGGCGATGGCGGTGTTTGGCGAGGATTACCAGCCGATTTCGGACATGCGGGCCAGCGCCGATTATCGGCTGCTGACGGCGCAGAACCTGCTGCAGCGGTTTTATCTGGAAAGCACCGGGCAGGGGCAGAGACTGCGGCGGGAGGTGGCATGAACAAGCATCAGGCGCCGATTGTTATTGCAGCGCTGCATACGTCGACTCGGCATGATAGCGGACCCAAGCATGTTTCCGGCACGGCGGAATATATCGATGACATGATCGAACCGGCGGGCACGATGCATGCCTATCTGGCGCTTTCGACCAAGCCGCATGCCGAGATTGTTTCGATTGATTACGCGGCGGTTAAGGCGTTTCCCGGCGTTATTGGCGTGCTGACGGCGGAGGATATTCCGGGCGAGAATGATGTGTCGCCCAGCCACCGGCATGACGAGCCGATCTTTGCCATCGACAAGGTGCATTTCTGGGGGCAGCCGCTGTTTGCGGTGATTGCCGAGACGCGCGATGCGGCGCGGCGGGCGGCGCATCTGGCCAAGGTCGAGTACCGGGAGTTGCCGTTCTTCACCAATGTTCGGGCGGCGCGGACGGCTGGCGGCAAGCTGGTAACCGATCCACTGAAGCTGGAACGGGGCGATGTCGAGGCTGGTTTTGCCAAGGCGCCGCGTCGGGTCAAGGGCAGTATCGAGATCGGCGGGCAGGATCACTTCTACCTGGAGGGGCAGATTTCACTGGCCATTCCGGGCGAAGATGAGGACGTCACGGTGTTTGCCTCTACGCAGCATCCAAGCGAAGTGCAGTTGATGGTGGCGCAGGTACTGGGCATTCGCCAGCATGCGGTGACAATTCAAATCCGGCGCATGGGCGGCGGTTTTGGCGGCAAGGAAACCCAGGGCAACCTGTTCGCGGCGGTGGCGGCACTGGCGGCGAAAAAGTGGAACCGCGCCTGCAAGATCCGGCCGGACCGCGACGACGACATGACGGCCACCGGCAAGCGGCACGACTTCGTGGTCGATTATGATGTTGGTTATGACGATGACGGCAAGATCCACGCGGTGGATGCCATGTATGGCGCGCGGGCAGGGTTCTCGTCGGACCTGAGTGGGCCGGTGACCGACCGGGCGCTGTTTCATGCCGACAACGCTTATTGGTATCCGGCGGTGCGGGTGCAGTCGCAGCCGCTTTATACCAATACGGTGTCGAACACGGCGTTTCGGGGCTTTGGCGGACCGCAGGGTATGCTGGCGGCAGAGCGCTGGGTCGAGGATATAGCCTATGCGCTGGGGCGCGATCCGCTGGAAATCCGCAAGTCGAATTTTTACGGCACCGACACCGACAATGTGACGCCGTATCACCAGACGGTGGAGGAAAACGTCATCCATCGCGTGGTGGATGAGCTGGAGGCGTCGTCGGATTATCAGGCGCGGCGGGCGGCGATCATCAAGTATAATGCAGGTAGCCCGATCCTCAGGAAGGGCATCGCGCTGACGCCGGTGAAGTTCGGCATCTCGTTCACGGCGACCTGGTACAATCAGGGCGGGGCATTGATCCACGTCTACAAGGATGGCACGATCCAGCTCAATCACGGTGGCACCGAGATGGGGCAGGGGCTCCATACCAAGGTGGCGCAGGTGGTAGCCGACGCATTTGGCCTCGGGCTCGATAGCATCAAGATCATGGCGACATCGACGGGGAAGGTGGCTAACACCTCGGCCACCGCGGCGTCCTCGGGTACCGATCTCAACGGCATGGCCGCGCTCGATGCGGCGCGGCAGATCAAGGCGCGTTTGGTGGTGCATGCGGCCAAGCTGCATGGGGTGGCCGGGTCCGAGATCGAGTGGGTGCAGGGTGGCATCCAGGCGGGTGATACTTTCGTGCCCTTCGCCGAACTGATCGCGTCGGCGTATCTGAACCGCGTGCACCTTTCGGCAGCGGGCTTCTATGAAACGCCCAAAATTCACTGGGACCGTGCGACGGGTCGCGGGCATCCGTTCTATTATTTTGCTTATGGGGCGTCGGTCTCGGAAGTTACCATCGATACGCTGACGGGCGAATATATTGTTGATCGCGTCGATATACTGCATGACGTGGGACGCTCGCTCAATCCGACCATCGACCTCGGGCAGGTCGAGGGCGGGTTTGTGCAGGGCATGGGGTGGCTGACGACCGAGGAGCTGGTTTGGGACGCCAAGGGCGAACTGCGGACCAAGGCGCCATCGACGTATAAGATACCTCTGGCCAGCGATGTGCCGCCGATTTTCAATGTGCGGCTGGCGGAGTGGTCGGTGAATAAGGAGCCGACTATTGGGCGGTCGAAGGCTGTTGGCGAGCCGCCGTTCATGCTGGCGATGAGCGTGGTGGAAGCGCTGTCGATGGCGGTGGCGAGTGTGGCGGATTACAAAGTTGCGCCGCGGATGAATACGCCGGTGACGCCGGAGCGGGTGTTGATGGGTGTGCAGCGGATGAAGGGTGTGCGGGGGTGAGTATTGCCATCTTGCCCAGCCGCCCCCCCACCCAACCTCCCCCTCGAGGGGGGAGGTGCGCTATCGAGCTTTGGGCACGATCGAGCGCAAGACACTGGACTGTACCCTCCCCCTCGAGGGGAGGGCTAGGGAGGGGGGCGTTTAGCCACGATTCTGGTCAGAGTTCTCCATGACCCGGTCCTCCGAACTCACCGCTTTCCTCGCCTCCAACGCTGACGCAATCGTTTGCGAACTGACCTCCGTGCGTGGGTCGTCGCCGCGGGAGCAGGGGACGTTTATGCTGGTCGGGCGGAGCGCGCTATTCGGGACCATTGGCGGTGGCGCGCTGGAATATATGGTGATCGAGCATGCGCGGCGACTGATTGCCAGTGGGCAGGCGGAAGCCGCGATGGATGTGCCGTTGGGGCCGGAGATTGGGCAGTGCTGTGGCGGGCGGGTAGGGGTGAGCCTGGCTTATGCCGATGGTGCTAGGCGGGCCGAGTTGGCGGCGCTAGTGGCGGCCGAGGATGCAGCGCTGCCGCATGTTTATGTGTTTGGCGCCGGGCATGTCGGGCGCGCACTGGCGCAGATACTTTCTATCCTTCCGCTGCAGCTTGAGGTGATCGATACGCGGCGCGAAGAACTGGAGCTGTTGCCGGAAGGGATCGCGGCGCGGGTCGTGCCGATGCCGGAGGCGGTGGTGCGGGCGGCGCCGGTGGGGAGCAGTTATGTGATCCTGACGCATGACCACGCGCTGGATTTTCTGATTGCGCAGGAAGCGCTGGCGCGGCTGGATGCGCCCTATGTTGGCATGGTGGGCAGCCAGACCAAACGGGCGAAATTCGCGAACTGGTTCAGTGGTGAGGGTGGCGATGCCAAAGCATTGACGCGACTGGTTCTGCCGATCGGCCAGCACGGCCTTGGGGATAAACGGCCGGCGGTTATCGCAGCACTGGCGGCGGCGGAAATTATGGTTCACATTGGTCAACGGGAAGCTGAAATCGCGCGGGCACGCGCCCCCAAGGCATTGGGGGTGGTGATTGGACGCTAGTATGCCGCATCGGCTTGAATTGACCGGTATTACCAAGGCCTTCCCAGGCGTTCTCGCCAATGACAATGTCAGTTTTTCGGTACGTCCAGGCGAAATCCACGCGCTGCTGGGCGAAAACGGCGCCGGCAAATCCACCCTCGTAAAGATGATCTACGGCATCATGCAGCCGGACGCGGGCGAAATCCGCTGGGACGGCCAGCCGGTCGTCGTTGCCAATCCAAAGGCCGCCCGCAAGCTGGGCATCGGCATGGTGTTCCAGCATTTTTCGCTGTTCGAGGCACTGACGGTGCTGGAGAATATCGCGCTGGGCATGGACGCCAAAATTCCGTCGCGCGAGCTCGAAGCGCGCATTCGCGACGTGATGACCAAATACGGCCTGCTGCTCGATCCGCATCGCACCGTGGCGACGCTATCGGTGGGCGAGCGCCAGCGCATCGAAATCGTGCGGGCATTGTTGCTCGACCCCAAGCTGCTGATCATGGACGAGCCGACTTCGGTGCTGACGCCGCAGGAAGTCGGGCAATTGTTCGAAGTGCTGCGCAAGCTGGCGGCACAGGGTTGCTCGATCCTTTATATTTCCCACAAGCTGCATGAAATCAAGGCGCTGTGCGACACCGCGACGATCCTGCGCGGCGGCAAGCTGGTCGATACCTGCGACCCCAAGCAGGAAACCTCCCGCTCGATGGCCGAGAAGATGATCGGCGCGGGGCTCAAGGATATCGTGCGCGCCGAGGGCCGCAAGCTGGGCCTGCCGAAGCTGGTAGTTTCGCGGCTGTCCACCAAGAAGACCGGCCACTTCGAAGTACCGGTGGATAGCGCCAGCTTCACGGTCAAGGCGGGCGAAATTTTTGGCATTGCCGGAGTGGCGGGCAATGGGCAGAACGCGTTGCTCGATGCGCTGAGCGGCGAGATTTTGGGTGACGACAAGGATGCCATTACCATCGACGGCTATGGGGTCGGCCTGCTCGACAACACCGGACGGCGCAAGCGCGGGCTGTGCGCCGTGCCGGAAGAGCGCAATGGCCATGC
>JAQGKG010000211.1 GCA_028290245.1 Devosia sp.
CGAAGGTCAGCGGCGCGTGCACGGGGATCGTCGGGTGCAGGCCCGACGCCGGCTGCCAGGCCTTGAAACGCACGGCCGCCACCGCCTCGCCGGAGCGCCCGGTCTCGGTCATCGGCAAGGCGCGGCCGTTGCAGGTGATCATGTGCCGGCCCGGCACGAAGTTGGTGGCCTTGAGCTGCAGCCGCTCCACAGAGGAGTCGACATAGCGCACGGTGCCGCCGGCGGAGCTCTCCTCGCCCAGCACGTGCCACGGCTCCAGCGCCTGACGGACTTCCAGCGTGACGCCGCCATAGGTGACCTGGCCGAACACCGGGAAGCGGAATTCGAGCTGCGCCTCGTACCACTCTTTGGAAAATTGATAGCCGGCATGGCCGAGCTCGGCGAGCACGCCCTGAAAATCCTCCCAGAGATAATGCGGCAGCAAGAAGCGGTCGTGCAGCGTCGTGCCCAAGCGCGTGAAGCCGCACTGCTGCGGCTCGCGCCACATCTTGGCGATCAGCGCACGGATCAGGAGCTGCTGCGCCAGGCTCATGCGCGGATCGGGCGGCATCTCCAGCGCGCGGAATTCAACCAGGCCGAGACGGCCCGTCGTGCCGTCGGGCGAATAGAGCTTGTCGATGCAAATCTCGGAGCGATGGGTGTTGCCGGTGATATCCACGAGGATGTGGCGGAACAGCCGGTCGACCAGCCACAGCGGCGCCTTCACGCCCTCAGGCGGCACCTGCGCCAGCGCGATCTCCAGCTCGTACAACGCATCATGCCGCGCCTCGTCGATGCGCGGCGCCTGGCTGGTCGGGCCGATGAACATGCCGGAGAACAGATAGGACAGGCAGGGATGGCGCTGCCAGTACAGCACCAGGCTCTTCAACAGATCGGGACGACGAAGGAACGGCGAATCCGCCGGCGTGCTGCCGCCGACCACGACATGGTTGCCGCCGCCGGTGCCGGTGTGGCGGCCGTCGACCAGAAAGCGGTTGGCGCCGAGCCGTGTCCGTGCTGCGTCCTCATACAGGAACGTCGTGGTGTTGACGGCCTCGCGCCAGGTCGCGGCGGGATGGATGTTGATTTCCAGCACACCGGGATCCGGCGTCACCTTGATCACCTCGACCCGCGGATCGTACGGCGGCGGATAGCCTTCGACATGCACCTGCAACTGCATCTCTTCCGCGGTGGCTTCGAGGACGCTGACCAGTTCGAGATAGTCCTCCAGCCTCTCCACCGGCGGCATGAACGCGCACAGGATGCCGTCGCGGACCTCGATCGACATCGCGGTCCGCACCGGGCCTCGGTTGCGGCGCTCGCCCTCGATCTTGTCGGCGGCCGCCTTGGCGCGCGCGGTCGCCGCGACGTCTTCCGCCGACAAGTCGCCGCGCGGCTCCAGCGGGTCGCGCTCGACGATGTAGGGAAAGTCGTCTTCCGGCACGTGCGGCAGGGAGGCGATCGGCAGCCGCAGGCCGAGCGGGGAGTCGCCGGGAGTGAGAAACAAATTGCCGCGGCGCAGCTTCCAGTGCTCGGAGCGCCAGCGCAGATCGGGCTCGGCGTCCGCATTCCAGCGCTGGATCGGCAGCACGAAGCCCTTCGGCGTGTTCAGCCCCTCGTCGAACACTTTGGCCATCCGCGAGCGCTCTTCGGGATCGGCGAGCTTTGAATCGCTGGGATCGACGTTATGCGGCAGGCCCGCTTCCTTCTGCAGCCAGTGCGCGGGATCCTCGAAGGCCGGGATGATGAAATCGAGCGGCACGCCGAGGCGCTGCGCGGCGCGTTTGGCGAATTTCTCGGCGTCGGTGACGGCAGCCTTGCGCGGTCCTTCGACGCGCGCGATCAGCGCATCGTTCTTCCAGATCGGCACGCCGTCTTTCCGCCAGTACAGCCCGAAGGCCCAGCGCGGCAGGCTTTCGCCGGGGTACCATTTGCCCTGGCCGTAATGCAGCATGCCATTGGGTGCGAAGCGCTCTCGAAGGCGGCGGATCAAGTCGTCGGCGAGGACGCGCTTGGTGGGGCCGACGGCGCCGGTGTTCCACTCGTCGGCTTCGAAGTCGTCGATGGAAACGAAGGTCGGCTCGCCGCCCATGGTGAGGCGGACGTCGTTGTCGACCAGCACCTTGTCGATCTGTTTGCCGAGGGCGTTGAGTTCGTCCCAACTGGCGTCGGAGAACGGCTTGGTGATGCGGGGGTGTTCGGCAACGCGGGTGACGCGCATGTCGAAGGCGAACTCGACTTCGGCGAAAGATGCCATGCCGGAAATTGGAGAGGCGTTGCGGAAATGTGGTGTTGCAGCTAGAGGGACGTGGCTTTCGCCGGTCAGCAGGCCCGAGGTCGGATCGAGGCCGAGCCAGCCGGCGCCGGGGAGGTAGACTTCGCACCAGGCGTGCAGATCGGTGAAATCATGGTCGGTACCAGCGGGGCCGTCGAGCGATACTAGATCGGGCTTGAGCTGGATAAGATAGCCGGAGACAAAGCGCGCGGCGAGGCCGAGATTGCGCAGGGTTTGCACCAGTAGCCAGCTTGAATCGCGGCATGAACCGCGCGCATTGCCGAGGGTTTCCTCGGGCGTCCAGACGCCGGTTTCCATGCGCACGATGTAGGCGATGTGCTGCTGGATCGAAGCGTTGATGGCGCTGACGAAATTTACCGTATTGGTCGGGCGCTTGTCGATGCCATCGAGGAAGCGCTGCAGCAGCGGGCCGACGGGCTCGGGCTGGCGATAGATCGACAGATCGGGGCGGATATCCTCAGGATATTCGAACGGCCAGGTCTCTGCTGATTCTTCGACGAAGAAGTCGAAGGGATTGTAGACCGTCATGTCGGCGATGAGATCGACTTCGATCTTGAGCTCGGTAACCGGCTCTGGAAAGACGAAGCGCGTCAGGAAATTGCCATAGGCATCCTGCTGCACATTGACGAAATGCAGCGACGGCGAAACCTTGAGCGAATAGCTCAGCACCTTGGTCTTGGAATGCGGCGCCGGTTGCAGCCGGATGATCTGGGGCTGCAGATAGACCGGACGGTCATACTTGTAGTGCGTCAGATGATAGACAGCAGCTTTGATCGACATGCGTTGTTGTCGCTCGCTTCAGGCCACGAATTTTGACTTCCCGGATAGGAGCTTAGCGAGTGTCGGGCCTCCCGGCTAGGGCACATCTGACAGTTCACACCATCGCGTCGATCACTTGTCGCTGGCGCAACATTTCCAGGAAAATGGCGTAATCCTTGTCGAATTGGGTGCGGGCGGCGGGGTCGGGGGCGCGTTCGGTGCCGCCTTGCTGCATGGCGACGCAGGCGGCGTCGAGGCTTGGATAGAGGCCGGCGGCGGTGGCGGCGACCATGGCCATGCCCAGCAGCGTCGCGTCCTTGGCGGAGGATTCGACGACGGTGCAGCCGGTGGCGTCGGCGTAAAGCTCCATCAGCACGGCGTTTTTGGTGTGCCCACCGGTGACATGCAGCGTGTCGATGGCATAGCCGCGGGTGTTGAGGGTTTCGAGGATATGGCGGACGCCGAGAGCGATAGAGACCGAGGTGCGCCAGTATAAGCGGCAGAGGCTATCGAAGTCGCTGTCGAGGGTCAGGCCGGAGATGACGCCGAGGGCGAAGGGGTCGCCGAGAGGCGAGCGATTGCCGTGGAAGTCGGGCAGGACGTGGAGGCGATTGGCGAGAGCTAGACCCTCGGTCTGACGGAGTTGCATGATGCGGCTGGCGATGCGGTGGTGCATCTCCGTCGTGGGTTCGCCGCCTGCGCCGTGCCAGCGGATGATGTGATCGAGCAGGGCGCCGGTGGCGGACTGGCCGCCTTCGTTGAGCCAGACGCCGGGCAGGACGGCGCCGAAATAGGGGCCCCAGACGCCATTGGTGGGGCGGTCTTCGGCCGAGAGCGCCATGACGCAGCTCGATGTGCCGGCGATCAGCGCGAGGTGGCGGTCGATGGTGTTGACGTCATGGGTGAAGGCGCCAAGAACGCCCAGTGCACCGGCGTGTGCGTCGATCAGGCCAGCGCCCACGTGGCATGCGGTGGTGAGGCCGAGATCGGCGGCGGCGGTAGCAGTTAGGGGGCCGAGATCGGCGCCGACAGGGCTGGCTTGGGTGGGGAGGGAGGCTTTTTCGAGGAGGTCTTCGAGGCCGACCTTGGCCAGGAAATCGTGGCGCCACTTCTGATTTTCGTGGGCCAGGTAGGTCCATTTGCAGGTGAGGGTGGACTGGCTGCGGGCTTGCGAGCCGGTGGCTTTCCAGGACAGGAAATCGGCCAGGTCGAACATCATGCCGGAGCGGGCCCAGCTTTGCGGCATGTGCCGCTTGAGCCACATCAGCTTGGGTGCTTCCATCTCGGGCGACATGACGCCGCCGGCGTATTTCAGCACTTCGTGGCCGGTGGAGGTGCATTCTTCGGCTTCGGCGAGGGCGCGGTGGTCGAGCCAGACAATGGTGTCCCAGCGGTCCCCGCCGTTGGTCGAGACGGTGACGGGTTGGCCGTCATTGTCGAGCACGACGAGGGAGCAGGTGGCGTCGAAGCTTAGGCCAACTATGTGTTCGGGCTTAGCTTTTGCCAGATCCATGGCGGTGCGGACGGCAGCGCAAACGGCCAGCCAGATTTGTGCGCTGTCATGCTCGGCATGATTGGCGTCGGTGCGATTCATGACGATGGGATGCTCGGCGCGGGCGAGCAAAGCTCCCTGCGCCGTTAGCACGCCGGCCCGGGCACTCCCCGTGCCCACATCCACTGCCACCAGGAGGCTTTGCGTCACGCCAGAGCGCCTTCTTCTCGGTTCGGCCGGGAAGGTAGCGGAAGGTTGGGGCGTTGGCTACGGGGCTAAAGCCGGTCGGCGAGATAGCGCTCCAGGGTTGCCTTGGTGCCGATGTCCCAGAGCGTGGTGAGGGCGTGGCTGAAGGCGGTGATGAAGGTGGGGTTGGGGCCGAGGTCGCCGTAGATGTCGGTCATGGCGAGCCAGACTTTGGGGTCGGACTTGGCGAGTTTGGACTGGGCGGTGAGGCGATCCCAGCTTGGGTCGTTGGGCTCGATGACGGCGCCTGAGTCGGTTTCGCCGTAGCAATAGCGACACCAAAGGGC
>JAQGKG010000215.1 GCA_028290245.1 Devosia sp.
CACCTACGTTGCCAAATCGAAACAGTTCTGCAAGCCGAACTACTAGGTTTTTCGCGCCGGTTGAGCGGCGTGTGTTGAGAGGAATGCGACCCATGGTCGAACTGATGCTCCCCAAGGCCGACCGCCCCATCAAGGGCAAGACGTGGCCCAAGCCAGCCAATGCGAAGCGGCTGCGCGAGTATCACATCTATCGCTACAATCCCGACGAGAGCGCCAATCCGCGCATCGACACCTATTTCGTCGATGTCGACGATTGTGGCCCGATGATTCTCGATGGTCTGCTGTGGATCAAAAACAAGGTCGATGCGACCCTGACGCTGCGCCGCTCGTGCCGCGAAGGCATCTGCGGTTCGTGCTCGATGAATATCAACGGGTTGAACACCCTAGCCTGCACCAAGGGCATGGATGACTCCAAAGGCCCGATCAAGATCTACCCGCTGCCGCACATGCCGGTGGTTAAGGATCTCGTGCCGGACCTTACCATGTTCTACGCCCAGCACCGCGCCATCGAGCCATGGCTCAAGACCACCTCGCCGACTCCGGAAAAGGAATGGACGCAGACGGTCCCGCAGCGCGCCAAGCTCGACGGCCTCTACGAATGCATCCTTTGTGCCTGCTGCTCGACCTCGTGCCCCAGCTATTGGTGGAACGGCGAAAAGTACCTTGGCCCAGCAGCACTGTTGCAAGCCTACCGCTGGCTCATCGACTCGCGCGACGAGAGCACGCAGGAACGCCTCGACGACCTCGAAGACCCGTTCAAGCTGTTCCGCTGCCACACCATTATGAATTGCGCAAAGGTCTGCCCCAAGGGGCTGAACCCGGCCAAGGCCATCGCCGAAATCAAGAAAATGATGGTTGAACGCCAGGCCGCTTAGGCTAGACGAGGCTAGCGGCCTTGGGACTCAGGGTCGGAACAGGAGATAGCTGCTGTGCCGCCACGCATGCCCCAAGGCGGATCGCCTACCAATATTGTTCAGGCGCTCGAAGCCGACCTCAAGCTCAAGCAGGCACAGGCCCTCTGGGATGCTGGTCAGCCGGGCGAGGCGCTGCACGCCTGCAACCACGTGCTGCGCAGCGATCCCAGCCATGCCCAGGCGCTTTTTATGATGGGCATGATTGCGCTGGAGATCGGCGGCCTCGATGTGGCAATCGGCAGTCTGGAACGCGCCGCGGCCAGCGCCCCAGGCGTGGTCAGAATTCGTATCGGGCTCGGTCATGCGCTGCTCAAGGCTAACCAGCCCGACAAAGCTGCCGCCGTCTTTGCCAAGGCCCTGCAGCTCAATGCAAATTCAGGCGCCGCCCATCGCGGCATGGGGTTGGCCCAACTCGACCTCGACCACCGCGACAAGGCGCTCAAGAGTTTCCGCAAGGCCCTCAAGCTGAAGCCCGACGATACCTTTTCCGCCTTTGTCATCGAAGCGCTGACCAGTTCCGCGCCGGCAGCGCCGCGTGGCTTTGTGCCGACGCTGTTCGATGACTACGCCGAACAGTTCGACCAACATCTCACCGGCAAGCTGGGCTATCGAGTGCCCGAAGAAATCGCCGAAATGGTCATTCCCCATCTTGGTGGCAGCAATGTGCATGCGGTTGATCTCGGTTGCGGCACGGGTCTGGTCGGCGCGGCCCTCGGATCAAGCCTTGCCGCTATCGACGGGATAGACCTGTCGCCCAAGATGCTGGCCAAAGCCGAAGCACGGCAGTTGTATCGCACCCTGCAGGTAGGGGACGCCGCCGATCTCCTTAACACGGACCCACTCTTTGCCGGACCATACGAGTTGGTCACGGCCGCCGATGTGTTTGTCTACGTCGGCTGGCTTGAGCCGATCTTCGCCGCTGTTCGCGCGCGCATGGCGCCAGGCGGGCTGTTCGCATTCTCGGTGGAATCGACAGGTACCGCCGAAGTCGAAATCCGTAGCTCGGGCCGCTTTGTCCACTCGGCCGGCTATGTAAGCCGACTATGCCAGGAGTTCGGTTTTACGCTTGTGACCGAAAAAACCCTGATCATCCGGCAGGAGTTCGGTACGGCTGTTCCGGGCGTACTTTATCTTCTGCAGGCCCGGTAAACGGAACGGCGAGCCGAGGCCCACCGTTCCTATTCAATCAAGCACAGCTACGCGTCCTGCCGCATCACGATAGTACCCGCCTCAAACGCAGCCTTGCAGTCGGCGCTATCATGCGACAGGTCGCTGTCAAGCAAGGTAGCCGCGGCGCCTGGGCCTTCGAAGCGCGGGTCGTCGCACTGGTCGTCATCGGCATAGCTGGACGTATTATCGCCGAAGTCGATGTCCGAGCCATCGTAAGGCGCGCCGGCCGCGTGTTCAGGCGTGTAGACAGTGCGGATGGTCACCTCGCCGGTGGCTTCCAGTGCCTTGCAGTCGGTGGCATCGCCCGACATGTCTTCGCTCAGCAGCTTCTTGTCGGCGCCCGGTCCTTCGAAGCGCAGGTCGTCGCATTCGCCATCATCGGCCCACTCGCTCCAGTCGCCGCCATAATCAAATGCCGCGACGTCTGCGGCCTCAGACTGTTGGCCTAGCGAAATGTTGCCGGCCACGAATGCTGCACGACAATCGCTGGCGTCTGCCATTCTATTGGCAGAGGACGGCTTGGCCGCCATGCCAGTCCCATGGAAATCAGGGTCATCGCATTCGCCGTCATTGGCGAATTCACCGCTGTCATCACCGAAGTCGATACGTGTTGCCAGCATGTCGGCGATGGTTGCGCTTTCGTTGCTGTCAGCATCGATCGCAACGTCGTCTTGGCTTTCGACGAGAATGTCCGCGCCATCGCTCGATGAGCCAGCATAGTCCTGGTTGAGGGTAACCGAGCCGCTTTCGAATGCTTTGGAGCAATCCGTAGCGTCGGCCATCAGGTCGGCGTCGACCAATTCATCTGCGGCTCCGGTACCAATAAAACGCGGATCGTCGCATTCGCCATCATTGGCCCACTCGCTGGTGTCGCCACCGAAATCAATCTCCTGGGCCAAAACCGGCGTAAGCAGCAATACGCAGAGAGCGGCACCGATTATGCCCGTTCGGATTGTCGACTTGAACATCGTGATATCCCGTATGATGGCGCTGTATGCTCATAGCAAAGCATGCCGATTCCGACGCGACGGAAGCGGAACTTGCTTAACGCGCCCCCGCGCCGCGGTAGAGACTACAGCGGCTTTGCGGCAGGCAACAGCCAATGCCGCGAAACAATCATCCTATCGCCAGCCGTGCCTTGCGTTCGGCCCGGCTGAACAGCACGGAGCCGACCAGAACCAGCGCCGTGCCGACGCCATGGTAGAGCGTAAAGGGCTCGGACAGGATGACGACGGCCAAAAGGATAGTCACCACCGGGCCAAAGGCGGCGGTGGATGACGTCGCCCGGGCGCCAATCCGAGCCATGCCGGCATTCATCAAAAAGCTGGGCAACACCGTGCCGAGCACACCCAAAGCAAGGCCATAGCCCCAAATCGTCGGTGTCACCGTCAGATAGCTTTGAGGACCTGCGATTATCAGGTTTTGCGCGATGGCGCAGACGGCGGCGGTGGACATGCCGATGCAGGTGAACAGCCCAGCGCCAATCACCAGCATCTGTCGCTTGGCCAGGTGCTGATATAGCGCGAAGCTTATCGCCGAGCCCAACACCAGCAGCGTGCCGGCCAGCAACCCGTCCGGGTTCACCGCCAGGTTCCAGCCAAAGATCACCATCAGGCCGGCATAGCTCACCAGCATCGGCGGCACGACGCGCCACACCAGGCGGTCGCCGAACAACGAGACGCCAAACAGCAGCACGAAGAACGGATAGGTGAACAGCACCAGTCGCTCATATTGTGCGCTGACGAAGTTCAGGCCTAGGAAATCGAGATAGCTGGAAAAATAGTAGCCCAGAATGCCGACCGCCATGCTGGCCAGCACGATCCTCGGCGTCAGCAGGGCGCGCAACTTATCCTCGCGCCGCAGAATCGTCAGCAGGATGACCAGATACACCGGCAGCGCCACAATCATGCGCAGGCTGAGCAGCATCTCGGTCGAGACCCCGGCGCCATAGGCAAGCTTGATGAAGATGCCCTTGGTCGAAAATAGAATAGCTCCGGCGACGGCAAAGCCGTAACCGAGCGGATCATTGGCAGGTGGGGATTGGGTAGGAGGCATGTCTGTTGATAGGTCTGGCCACCACGCCTTCACAAGCCCGATCCGGCGCTAACCGTTCGGCACCATCGGTGGCGCTCAAC
>JAQGKG010000258.1 GCA_028290245.1 Devosia sp.
CTCTGCGGTTTCGTCGCTAAAAGTCCAGCCCAGCAGCGGTGGCTGCTCGGACACACCGAGCGCCTGCAGCATATCGGGGACCGAAACCAGCTCGCTGGCGCCGGCAATCTTGGCGCGGGCATTCCACTGCCAAAAGTTCAGGCCAGCATCAATCTGGCCATTGCCCAGCAGCTCGTTGACCAGCGGCGGCGCGCCATAATTGGCAGTGACATCATCGATGAGTTTGGCGCCGGTGACGCTGTTGTAATAGGCCTGCAGGATCACCCAGCTCTTGTCGACCGGCCCACCGGCGACGCCAATGGTTTTGCCCTTCAGCTCCGCAACCGTTGTGATGTCGCTCCCCTGCGGCACCATCAATCCGCCAACCGTCAGCGAATGGGGCACCATGCTCACCATATTGCCTTGGCTGCGCTGGATGCTGACCCAGACAAAATCCGACAGGATGACGTCGACGGCACCAGCCTGCAGCGCGATTTGTCCAGCGCGGCTATCGGCAAGCGGGCGGATTTCCAGGGTCACGCCATACTTGGTGTCTAGCCCGAGCGACTTGATGGTCTCGATTTCCCACTGCACCGTCCCCGATTCCTGCACGCCGATAATCAGCGTCGGCGCACCTTCGGATTGTGCCGAAACTGACGAGATGGGCAGCAATGCCAACGTCGCCAGCAAGAAGGTTAAAAATACGCGCATTGCCGCTTCCATTCAATTTAGCCAGTGCTGCTGGCCATAGCACCGGGAAATGCCAAGCGCCAACGTGATACTACGCCTCAGTCTGCTTGGCTGGCTGATCGACTGCGCCACGGCGCTGCAGCAGCATGGCTGCGGTGCTGCAGATTAGCGCCCAAGCCGCCCCCAGGCACCATCCGGCAAGCACGTCACTGGGATAGTGCACGCCCATGAAGATGCGACTCGAACCGACGATGGCGGTGAGAAAGATCGCAGCGCTGATGGTGAAAATTCGCAAGGCTCGCGTCGGTGCCAATTGCGACAGAACTGCACCCAGGGTGAGGAATGTCACCGCCGATAGCATGGCATGACCACTCGGAAAACTGGATGTAAACTGATGCGACATCACCGTCAGGTCGGGGCGAGGGCGGTTATAACTCATCTTGAGCACGGTACTGAGCAGCGTACCGCTGAGCACGGATACAACCACCAGAACAGCAGTAGCCCACATGCGCGCCATGACCAGATAGACGCAGACCCCAAGCACGATCAATCCGAGCAGCGAAAAGCTGCCAAGCGCGGTAATGTCGCGCACCATCTCATGCACCCATTCCGGTCCGATCACCTGGTCCACATTCGTTGGGTCGCGAAACAGCATCAGGATGGAATTGTCGAACTGCTCCATCTCGCCTTCGAGCATTTCGTCGGCAATTTGCAGGAAGGCCAATATCAACCCGCTGATGATCGCGATGGCGGCGAGCAACGGCGCTTCGCCAGTGACGAAGTCACGCACGCGGCGGACATTAGGGTGGCCCCAGTGTTGCAACATTTTGACACTTCCTTGTTCGCTGACGCAACGTACCATGCCGCCACACGTTCCGCAGGACCAGCCACGCGCGAGGACCGGAACAACCATGGCCGACCTGACCCACTATGTGATCCTCAACTCCAATGCCGGCACGGCCAATGCCACCGGGGTAGACTCCGCATCGCTGGCGGCATTGTTCGAGTCGAACGGCCTCACGGCCGAGATCGACGCCCGCAGCGATGTCTCTCTTTCCGAGCGTATCGCTGACGCCATGGCCAGCAACGCGCCTACCGTCGTGGCAGCAGGCGGTGATGGCACCATTACGGCCCTCGCCGCGGCCCTGGTCGATTCCGAAAAGAACCTCGCTATCTTGCCGCTCGGCACGGTCAATGCGCTGGCAAAAGATCTCAACGTTCCCCTGGCGCTACCGGCTGCTGTGGCTGCACTGGTAACCGGCGAAACGCACCGCATCGATGTCGGCGAGGTCAATGGCCGTATTTTCCTGCACAAGGTGGTGGTCGGGCTGATCCCTAGCCTTGCGGCAGGTCGCGAACACATTCGCGGTCGCTACGACGTTTCGGCTAAAATCGGCTTCCTACGCTACATTTTTCGTCGCCTTGGGCGTGCCAAGCGCATTGCGGTGGTCATCGAAACTGAATCGGGTGAGCGCCGCGTCGAGCGGGTTCAGGCCATGGCAGTCGCCAGCAACTCCTATGACGAAGGGCTGGGCCAGTTCTTCTCCCGTAAGAGCCTCGATCGTGGCACGTTGACCCTTTACGTGCTGCGCCACCTGACGCCTCGTGATTTCATCCGTCTGACCACCAGCATGTTGCTGGGTCGTTGGAAGAATGATGAGGCCTTGAGCATGGAAAGCGTCAATTCGGTCACCATCGATACCCGGAAAGACTTGATCAAGGTGATGTTCGACGGCGAGGTAGAGACCATGCACACCCCCCTTCAGTTCAAGATCAGGCCCAAGGCGCTTTCGGTGATCGTGCCGGCCACCACAGTCGCTGCGGTAGAAGCAGCATGAAAATCCTCCACGTCTCCGACCTGCATTTCGGCCACCACGATCCGGCCCTTGCACATGGATTTGCTGAGGACATCAACGCCCAGAACCCCGATCTGGTGGTTGCCAGCGGCGACTTCACCCAAATCGGCACCAAGGAAGAGTTCGAGCAAGCGCGCGAGTTTCTCGACAAGCTCAACGCCCCCGTCTTCGCCGTCCCCGGCAATCATGACGTTCCCGCAGTGAACATCCTGCGCCGCTTCTTCGACCCCTATGGCTTCTACAAGAAGTACATTTCCCCCGACCTTGAGCCTTTCCTTGAAATGGGTGGCGTCGCCTTGGTCGGCATGCGTACCTCGCGTCGGGCACGCCTTGAATGGAACTGGGGTCACGGCACTATTTCACGCGGTCAGCTGGAAGACCTGGACGAACGCTTCGCCAAAGCTGCGCCCGACGCCGTACGCATCATCGTCGCCCATCATCCCCTGCTGTTCCCCACTGCGCCGATGCTGCAGAAGACTAAGCGCGTAAAGCGCGCCGACGATGCCCTCGAGACCTTCGCCAGCCTCGGTGTGCGTCTCGTTCTTTCCGGGCACTTCCACCTCTCCTACGTCCGCAAGCATGAATCCAAGGCGGCTGCCCGCGAAGGCCAGCCGATCGGGTTGAGTAAATCCACGGTTGCACCGATCCTGATCGCCCAGGCCTCGTCGGCCATTTCAACCCGGTTGCGCGGCGAGCCCAACGCCTACAATCTGATCGACATCAATCCAGAGCGCATCTCGGTGACGGTGCGCGAATGGCGCGACAATGCCTGGGTCACACGCGACAAGGCAACGGAGCCTGTCTGACGGCGTCCCAAGCCTAAAAATCTTTCCGCTTGGCCGGCCTCCTCACAGAGCTTACATCCCTAAAACCCCGTATATGCTCATTAAAGTAGCATATTGCATACGAATGCAAAAGTGTATTGCATTGGTATGCAAGGCCGCTTACCAATTATGACGTGCAGAAGACAAATGGCTGGGACGGGTCGTTGAGCAAGTGACCTGATCTGGCTGCGGGAGCGTAAACGACAACAGGGGATGGTCGGCGCACTGTTCAGGGGAGCGCCGTTCGCCATCAGGAGAACGAAATGAAGCTTATGTTGAAGACCACCGTGTCGCTTGGGGTTCTTTGCCTCACCGCCGGCACTGCGTTCGCCGCTTGCGGCATCGAAGGTACCGGCTCGGTCCGTATCCTATCCAACGATTTTGAGGCCCTGCGCCTCGTCAGCACCACAGCCGGCGAATGTGCTGCCAATGGTGTTACCGTCGCCGCCAATGCGACTGCCGAGCACAAGAACCTCCAGGTTCCCGCCCTCTCGATCAACCCGGCCGAATACACCGTCGCCGTGGTCGCCAACAATTCCATCGTCCCGCTGCTCAACGACGACCTGATCCGTCCGCTCGACGATCTGGTTGCCAAGTATGGCGCCGCCCTGCAGCCCAACCAGCTCATCAAGATCGATGGCAAGGTGATGGCCATTGCCTTCATGGGCAATGCGCAGCACCTGTTCTACCGCAAGGACCTGCTCGACAAGGCCGGCATCGCCGAGCCAAAATCCTATGACGACATGTTGGCCGCTGCTGAAAAACTGAAGGCTGATGGCATCATCGCCACGCCGCTTGCCGCTTCCGACAAGCCGGGCTGGGATCTGGCCGCCGAATTCGTCAACACCTACCTCGGCACCGGCGGCGAGTTCTTCGCTCCCGGCACGGCTGAACTGGCCATCGACAACGAAGACGGCCTCAAGACCCTCGAAACCATGAAGGCGCTCACCGCCTATATGGACCCCGACTTTTTGACCTTCGATGCCAATGGCATCCAGGCTGAATATAAGGCCGGCAATGTTGCCATGATGGTGCAGTGGGGCTCGCTTGCCGGCGACATGCTGGCTGGCGAAGGCGCCGCTGAAGGCGTCGTGGCAAACACCGTCCTTGCCGCCGCTCCGACCATTGCTGGTGGCACCACCCCGGCAGTTGCCCTGTGGTGGGACGGTTTCACCATCGCGAAGAACATCTCCGATGAAGACGCCGCCGCTTCGTTCCAGGCCATGGTTCACGGCATCAGCCCCGAAATGGTTGCCGCCAACACCGGCGTGGCTACGTGGCTGGTTGCCGGCTACGAGCCCGGTCCAGCCGCTGTCGGCGTGATCGCGACCGCCAATGCCGGCGCCCGCGCCTACCCGATGCAGCCCTATATGGGCCTGCTGCACACCGCGCTGTCGTCCGAACTGGCTGAATACATGGCTGGCACCGAAGACGCAGCCCAGGCCCTGTCCGACGTCAAGGCCGCCTATGACACCGCTGCCAAGGAAGGCGGCTACCTCTAAGGGTACCGCCGCCCTAACGGGCTCTTAGACCGCAATCGAAGCCCTCCCCCGTCGAGGGGGAGGTGCCGATCGGTGATTGGCGCGCCTAGTGCCTCGTCCAATCCGACCATTACTCGCCAGCACAGCTTCGGGGGAGGCATTGCATGCCGCACAAGACATTCTTTGCCTTCATCCTGCCCTC
>JAQGKG010000276.1 GCA_028290245.1 Devosia sp.
TTTGAGAACGGACGTCATCGATGACAGCCGGCTGGGACGCCATGTACTCGTTACTCATTACTAAACAAATGCGAACATAGGACGCGTCCGCTACTCTGGTTGTGACACTAGCGAGCGCGTAGTTAACGGGCGGTGAAATCCTGGCGCGACATTTCCTTCTCAATCGTCTTTTCCACGGTCGTCGCGGCGCCGTGCTGGCAATCGTGGTTCTGGCGGGCATCGCGATCCTCGCCGCAGCCCTTGAGCCGGCCCAGCCGCCTCTCGCCGGGCGTGCCCGCGCCAGCGACGGCGATAGCTTCCGCATGGGCGAAACCCGCATTCGCATTCTCGGCATCGACGCACCCGAACTCGCCCAGCAATGTGACACCGCCGAAGGCAAGCAATGGCCCTGTGGCCGGGTCGCCCGCGATCGCATGGCGGCGCTGCTCGCCAGCGCTCCCGTCGATTGCCAGCCCGACGGCACGGACCAATATGGCCGTGTGCTGGCTAGCTGCAGCGTGCAAGGCCGCGACCTCGGCGCCACCATGGTCGAAGAAGGTCTGGCGATCTCGTCAGGCGATTATTGGCACGAAGAGGCCGAGGCAAAAAAGCAGGGCAGGGGCATCTGGGCCGGTGGCTTCGACACCCCGCGCCAGTGGCGTCAAGATAATGCCCGGCCTTCCGGAGTGCTGGACTGGGTTTGGGGCCTCATGCTGTGAAACGGCGACGTTCCGGTTAACGCCAGGTGAATGGGTCCCTCGACTTCTTTCAAGCAACATTATTGCCAGTTGCGGGAGGATGTGGCAGTTATCGTTGCAAATAAGCGGCGATTTAAGCTGAAAAGAGAAATCTGATTTCGCGGGGCAAGATGGCATTGGACAAGATCGACCGGAAAATTCTAACCCTTCTGCAGAAGGACGCTACCATGCCGGTAGCCGAAATCGGCCGCAAAGTCGGTCTTTCGACCACCCCATGCTGGCGCCGTATCCAGAAGATGGAAGAAGACGGCGTCATCCAGCGCCGCGTTGCCGTGCTCGATCCGGTCAAGGTCAATGTCGGCGTTACCGTCTTCGTTTCGGTAAAGACCAACGAGCACAACGAAGCCTGGATGCGCAAGTTTGCGGGCGTCATCGACGAATTCCCCGAAGTCGTGGAATTCTATCGCATGAGCGGCGATGTCGATTACCTGATGCGGGTCGTCGTGCCCGATATCCACGCCTATGACACCTTCTACAAACGCCTCATCAGCAAGATCAACCTGACCGATGTCAGCTCGGCTTTTGCCATGGGCCAGATAAAATACACCACCGCACTGCCGCTCGACTTCGCTATCGTCGTCGACGACGACAAGTAGGGGGAGCAACATGCTGCTAGGCTTCGAGCATGTCGGCATGACGTCCGGCGACATGGACCGGACCATCGACTTCTATTGCGGTCTGCTGGGCCTCACCCTGGCACTGCGCAAAAGCAGTCCGCGCGGCGAACTGGCGTTCCTCGATACCGGCAGCGGCATGCTCGAAGTCTCCGCTCCAGTGGCGGAGATTTCGCGTTCGCGCGATGTGCCGCCGCATGAAGCGGGCATGCGCCACCTGACTTTTGCCTTCGATAACGTCGAGGCCATGATCGTGAAGCTACAGGCTGCCGGAGTCGAAATCCTCGAAGCCCCGCGTCTCGCCTTCCACACCGAGATGATCCACCGGGTCGCCTTCGTCCGCGACCCGGATGGCATCATCGTCGAACTGGTCGAACGCGCCGCAGGTCGCTAGCTAAAAGCCATCCAGCGCGGCAATTGCCTCGGCCAGTGTCTCCCTCATGTCCAGCCCGTTCAACCGCAGCCGCTGGACACTGTGATCGTTGTACAGACTGACCATAAAGTCCTCGACCGCCAGCGTGCCATAGTCCGCAATCGGCACGGCGACAGCCTCGGTTACAAGTCGCGCCCGACCGGAACACAGCGCCATTATATGGCCGAGGGCAGGGGACCGCACTGCAACTTCAGCCCGAAAGTCGAGAATATCTTCGGCTTCGCCGTTCGCGGCAAACAGCCGGTCCACATAGGCATCCACCAACGCCGCGACCAGCATCGCCTTGCGCGCCGAGAGGGGCGCCGCCTGTAGCGCCCGCCACTCTCCGTCCAGATAGCCGCGGTGCCGTCGCAGGTTACCCAAGGTGCTTGCGGAAGAAATCGAGGGTCCGTGCCGAGGCTTTGGTGCAGGCGGCTTCGTTGAAATTGGCCGGCCGCTCGCTGTTGCAGAAGCCGTGCCCTGCTGGATAGACATAGATATCGGCTTCCGGGTGGCGTTCTTTCAGCGCTTCGATCTGCTCCAGCGGAATGCCGCTGTCCTGGTCGCCAAAATGCATCTCGGTCGGAATGCGCGGTGCCAATTCGATATAGTTCGGCACGCCGCCGCCGTAATAGCCCGAGGCAGCACTCAGCCCCATGCCCTCATGCGCTGCAGACCGCCACGACACCGCCCCGCCAAAGCAATAGCCGGTGATGCCCACCTTGCCGCCTTCAGAAGCCGCGCCGATCGCCGCTGCGACGTCCAACAGCGCCGCCTTGTGGTCGAAGGTCTTCATCAACTCGCCGATCACCGCGAACTGCTCCGGCCCATAATTATTGCTCTCATAGCCAAACTCGACCCGGTCGAACATCGCTGGCGCCACAGCCACGAAACCATGCCGCGCATAGCGGTCCACCACGCTGCGGATCCAGTCGTTGAGGCCCCAAACTTCCTGGATCAGCACCACGCCGCCACGTGGCGCGCCCTCAGGCCTGGCGACATAGGCGTTGAGCGTAAAGCCATCGCTGGCTGTAATCGTTGTCCGTTCGCCCATTTCTTAGCCTCCAGTAACACTCATGTGCCGCCCCAGCGCAGGTGCTGGCCTGCTGCGGTCAATAACAAAGTCATGCCCCTTGGGCTTGATCGCCATGGCATGGTCCATCGCCGCGTCCAGCGCCGGCAATCCGCCATCACGCAGCGCATCGCGCAGGTTCACCTGGTCTTCCTGGCCAAGGCACAGGAACAACTGCCCGGTGGCCGTCAGGCGCACGCGGTTGCAGCTTTCACAGAAATTATGGCTCATCGGGGTGATAAAGCCCAGCACGCCACCGGTCTCGGCAACGTGGGAATAGCGCGCCGGTCCACCGGTCTGTTTGTCCAGCCGCGTCAGTGTATAGCGCCGCGCCAGCGTGTCGTGCAATTCGCGCAGCGGCAGGTAACAGTCGACCCGGTCGATGCCCACTTCGCCCAGCGGCATGCCCTCTATCAGCGTCAGCCCCATGCCGCGCCCATGCGCCCAGGCCATCATCGGCTCAATCTCGTCGTCATTGACGCCGCGCATCGCCACCATGTTGATCTTGATCGCCAGCCCCGCGTCCTGCGCCGCGTCGATCCCGTCCAGCACCTCGGCTAATCGTCCACGCCGCGTGATGTCCCGAAACCGCTGTTCATCCAGCGTATCCAAAGAAACATTCAACCGCCGCACCCCGGCGTCGAACAGCCCCTGCGCATGCTTGCGCAATTGGCTGCCGTTCGTCGTGAGCGTCAATTCATCCAACCCATGGCCGATACGCTGCCCAAGCGTCCGAACCAGGTCCATGATATCGCGGCGCACCAGCGGCTCGCCGCCGGTCAGCCTGATTTTCGTGGTGCCGCGCGCAATAAACGCCCCGGCGATTGCCTCGATTTCCTCAAAGCTCAACACGTCCTTCTTGGGGAGGAAGGTCATGTCCTCCGCCATGCAATAGACGCAGCGAAAGTCGCAGCGGTCCGTCACCGATATGCGCAGATAGGAAATGTGGCGCCCGAAGCGGTCGATTAGGGGTCGGGCAGGGGAGGCAATAGCGGTCATGACCTAAAGCTACAGCCTGCCGCGCTGCATTCAAAGCCACCCGAAAAGAAAAAGGACCACCCAAAGGCGGTCCTTTCGTAATTTTGCGCTAACAGCAAGCCCGGTAGGTCAGGCCGAGGCGAAAGGTGCGTCTGTCGAGAACCGGACCGGAGCGTACTTAAGTACGTGAGGACCGGAAGCGCCGACGGATGCGGCTTGCAGCCCGGCCTCACCCGCCGGGCGCAGTTGTTAGTGGTTGACGACGATTTTGGCGCCTACTGCTACACGCTCGTACAGGTCGGCGACGTCATCATTGGTCAAACGAATGCAGCCCGACGAAACGGCCTGGCCGATCGACCATGGCTCGGAAGTGCCATGCACGCGGTAGAGGGTCGAACCGATATACAGCGCACGAGCGCCGAGCGGGTTGTTTGGGCCACCTTCCATGTAGGCGGGCAGATCTGGAACGCGCTTGCGCATCTGTGCTGGCGGGGTCCAGCCGGGCCATTCGGCCTTGCGGGTGATGCGGTGGGTGCCGGCCCAGGTAAAGCCGTCGCGGCCGACGCCGATGCCATACTTCAGGGCCTTGCCGTCGTCCATCACGAGATACAGGCGGCGCTCGTCCGTTTCGATGACGATTGTGCCGGGCTTCTGCGAGGTCTGGTATTCCACGATTTCCTTGCGGATCGGGCTGCCAGAGCGCGGGCTGGGCTTAGGAAGCGAGCTAGCATCCACCCATGAGCCATTGTCGGGATTATAGACCAGCGCTGCCGTCGCGGGCATGACGCTGATAGCCGACAGGAGTATCGACAGCCCGATTGCTGCCGCTGACTTTATATTGAACATCTGACGACTTGGCCCCTGAAGTAGAACGGAGAATCGTTTCATCCGCCCCAAGAATTTCGGTTGCTTACGCGCATTGAGATACCGCGGAAAGGGGAGCGTGCCTCCGAATCGCCACAGTCCAACTACCTTCACTAAAATGTGTTGCTAGGCGGTTACACTTATCCTTCACCAATCCGTGATCTGCCTCAAAAGGTGGCATTGACAGCCGTACCAGGCCCTGTAATTGCCACAGCCGCAGCAGCGAGGACCATGATGATCGAGCAATTGAAACGGCAGGCCGCAGCCATGGCTCTGGCCACCCTGAAGCCGGGCTTGCGCCTCGGTCTCGGCACTGGCTCAACCGCCCGTCATTTCGTCGATCTGCTTGGCCTGCAAGTCGCACAGGGCTTCGACTGCATCTGCGTACCAACCTCGGAAGCCACCGCCGAACAGGCGCGCTCGCTCAACATTCCACTGTCCGATCTGGACACGCTCGATCGTCTCGACGTCACCATCGATGGCGCCGATGAAATCGACCCACAGCTCAATCTGATCAAGGGTGCCGGCGGGGCTTTGCTGCGCGAGAAGATAGTCGCCGCGGCGTCCGATGCCATGATCGTAATTGCCGACAGCTCCAAGCTGGTCGAAATGCTCGGCCGCTTCCCGCTTCCGATTGAGGTCAATTGCTTCGGCCTGGGCGCCACGCGCCACTCCATTACCGAGGTAATGACCCGCCACGGTGCCAAAGGTGGGCTGCGGCTACGCGAAACAGCGCTCGGTCTGCCTTACCTAACCGATGGCGGACACCTCATTATCGATGCTTCTTTTGGCCGCATTTCGCGGCCAGAAGCGCTGTCACGCGACTTGCTCGACATTCCTGGGGTAGTGCAGCACGGTCTGTTCCTCAAAATGTGCAAGACGGCTTATGTGGCGACCCCGGATGGCGTAAGAACGCTGGCGGCTGATTGATTGATGGATCGGGACAACATGGCTTTTTCGACGATGACCGGTGTTATGACGCGCGCCAAGGCGCTGCTTGCGGTGGCGCTGAGCGCTGTTCTTATTGCTGCCGCTATGCCGGCCATGGCGCAGGAAGTGCCGCCTGAGCAGCTAGCTCTTGCCCGTAAATACATCGACCTAACCGACCGCGCCTCGGTCTACGAAGTCACCCTTGTCGAGATCGGCATCGGCACCATGCGCCAGATCGTGCAGCAAAACCCCGAGCTGTCAGACAAGACCGACGTCGCCATTGGCAAGGTCCTCGAAGAATACCGCGATCGCAAGGGCGAACTGCTCGACCAGTTCGCACGCATTTACGCTGTACGTTTCACGGTCGAAGAACTGCAGCAGATCGTGGCCTTCTATGAATCGCCGACCGGCCAGAAGTTGTCGCAAGCCAATACTGAAGTGAACGCCGATTTGCAGGCCGTCATGCAGGTGTTCACCAACAATACCCGTCCCGAATTCTTCGCCAAGGTTCGGGCCGAGCTGCGCGCTCAGGGCGTGGAACTCTAGTATTTCCGCCAGACGCATTGCAGCTATCGGACCCCGCCTTGTGCGGGGTCTTTTTTTATGCGATCTGCCGCCCCATATTCATCGTCATATGCCGATGAAACAACAGGAGCCTCCCCATGACCCACGATTATGATCTTGTCGTCATTGGCGCAGGCTCCGGCGGTGTACGCGCCGCGCGCATGGCCGCAACCTATGGCGCCAAGGTCGCCATCATCGAAGAGTTCCGCGTCGGCGGCACCTGCGTCATCCGCGGTTGCGTGCCCAAGAAGCTCTATGTCTACGCCTCGCGTTTCCATGACCTGTTCGACGTCGCGTCCAGCTTTGGCTGGAAAGTCGAGGCGACTTTCGATTGGCCGACCCTCGTGGCTGCCAAGGAAAAGGAAATCACCCGGCTAGAGCATGGCTACACCGCCAATCTCGAAAAACCCGGCGTCGAAATCATCAAAGACCGCGCCGTCGTCACCGGCCCGAACTCCGTGCGGCTGATTGCCGGGGATCGCGAACTCACGGCCAAATACCTGCTCATCGCCACCGGCGCGCACCCGAATATTCCGAACATTCCCGGCGCCGAACTAGCCATCACCTCCAATGAGGCCTTCGACCTCCCGGCGCTGCCGCATTCCATCTTGATCGAGGGTGGCGGCTATATCGCCGTGGAATTTGCCACCATCTTCGCCGGGCTCGGCGTCCACACCACGCTTGTGTATCGCGGCGACCGCATCCTGCGAAGCTTCGACGATGATATGCGTCTCGGCCTCGAAGCCGGGTTGATCGAGCGCGGCGTCAAGCTGATCTACCAGACCACGATCAAATCGATGGCAAAGCTTGGCAACGACATCTCTGCCACCTTCAGCGATGGCGTCACCGCCCACTATGGTGCCGTCATGTTCGCCACCGGCCGCGTTCCAAACACTCGCGGTTTGGGTCTCAAAACAGCAGGCGTCGAACTGACACCATCTGGCAGCGTCAAAGCCGATGCCTATTCTCAGTCCTCGGTGCCTTCGATCTATGCCGTTGGCGACGTCACCGGCCGCGCTCAGCTCACCCCAGTCGCCATCCGCGAGGGCCAGTATTTTGCCGAGACGGTGTTCAACAACAACAGACAGGCCGTTGACTACTCACTGATCCCGACCGCAGTATTTTCCGAACCCGAACTCGGCGTTATCGGCTTCACCGAAACCCAGGCTGCGGCCTATGGCGATGTCGACATCTATCTAGCCCGCTTCCGCCCGATGCTGAACACGCTCTCTACGCGCACCGAGCGGATGATCCTCAAGCTCATCACCGAAAAGGACGGTGGCAAGGTACTCGGCTGTCACATTCTCGGGCCAGGCGCCGCCGAGATGATCCAACTCGTCGCCATCCCCATGGGCATGGGCGCCACCAAGGCCGACTTCGACCGCACCATGGCACTGCACCCCAGCGCAGCTGAGGAACTGGTCACCTTCAAAAACCCCAGCTACACCTATCGCAATGGCGAAAAAGTCGGTGGCTGACAAAGAAGCGCCGCCCCTGACGGGACGGCGCTGCGCTTCGACAAATCCCGGCGTTAGTTCATCGCCACGCCATTGATGCTCACGGTGTCTGCCGAGATTGACACCGACACCGTTCCTAAGGCGTAGGTCGAATGGCTCGCCGAAATCGACGTGATATGGGCACCGGTAATTTCATAGCGAATTTCGGTTGCCGCACCGGCGGCATCTTGCATTGCCGCCACAATGATCAGGTCTCGATCTGCGTTCGCCGTGTCATCGCCCTTTGCCGCCCACCCCAGCAGCTTGGCGTCGATCGGCGACAGCACGGTCATCGACAGCGAAAAGTCGGTTGAGGCGGGCGCATCGTCATTGGCCTCGGTGCTCGACAGATAGATGCTCAGGTCATTGACCGAGTAGGTGCTTTCGGTGCCGTCCGTCGCGGTCACGGTAACCTTGGCAGGCTGATAGGTTGTGACCACGTCCTGCGCCAGCACGCTGGCTGGCGCGATTACCAGAACGCCGAGAGCAAAAACTGTGGCACGGAAAAACTGGCGATAGCTATTCATAGTCGGAAGCTCCTGGGGCTAGGCCGCTAGCCATGCGGACCCAACCAATAGCTGTCAAGCGGCCACAATGTTCTTGGCACCGTGCTTCGGCCTTGGTATTCCGCGCAGGACAATCCGTAACCGAGCGCTAGCGAGACCCCGATGACCACCTGGACCCCCGATAGCTGGCGCGCCAAGCCGATCTCCCAGGTGCCGGCCTACCCCGATCTTGCCAAGCTTGCCGAGGCCGAACGCCAGCTCGCAACTTTCCCGCCACTGGTGTTTGCCGGCGAAGCCCGTGACCTCAAGGCCAAGCTGGCTGCCGTCGCGCGCGGGGAGGCCTTCCTGCTGCAGGGCGGCGATTGCGCCGAGAGCTTTGCAGAGCACGGTGCCGATCACATCCGCGACTTCTTCCGCGTCTTCCTGCAGATGGCCGTGGTTCTAACCCATGGTGCGAGCAAGCCGGTGGTCAAGGTCGGTCGCGTCGCCGGCCAGTTCGCCAAGCCGCGCTCGGCCGATACCGAAACCATCGACGGCGTCGAACTGCCCAGCTATCGCGGCGATATCATCAACGACATCGCCTTCACCGAAAGCTCGCGCATTCCCGACCCCGATCGCATGCTGCAGGCCTATCGCCAGTCGGCCGCGACGCTCAACCTGCTGCGCGCCTTCTCCTACGGCGGCTATGCCGAACTTACCCGCATCCATGACTGGACCGTGGGCTTCATGAAGGGCTCCAACTGGTATCCGCGCTATGAGGAAGTCGCGCGCAAGATCGACGACGCCATCACCTTCATGGGCGCACTCGGCCTTACCCCCGACAATACCCCGGCGCTGCGCCAGACCAGCTTCTTCACCAGCCACGAAGCCCTGCTGCTCGGCTACGAAGAGGCGCTGACCCGCCGCGACAGCATTTCAAACGATTGGTACGCCACCTCCGGCCACATGCTTTGGATCGGCGATCGCACGCGCCAGCCCGACGCTGCCCACGTCGAATATTTCGCCGGCATCCACAATCCCATTGGCATCAAGTGCGGCCCCTCGCTGAGCGGCGACGACCTGCTGCGCCTGCTCGACCGCCTCAACCCCGCCGACGAGGCCGGCCGCATCACGCTGATCGCCCGCTTCGGCTCCGACAAGATCCACGACCACCTGCCGCGCCTCATCGAAACCGTGCAAAAGGCCGGCCGCACCGTCGTCTGGTGCTCCGATCCAATGCACGGCAACACCATCAAGGCATCCACCGGCTTCAAGACCCGTCCCTTTGATCGCGTGCTGTCCGAAGTGAAGTCCTTCTTCGAAATCCACGGCGAAATGGGCACCTATGCCGGTGGCGTGCATATCGAAATGACCGGTGATGACGTCACCGAATGCGTCGGCGGCGTTTCTGCGGTAACCGAGGCAACACTGGCCGATCGCTACAACACCTATTGCGACCCCCGCCTCAATGCCAGTCAGGCACTGGAGCTGGCGTTCCTTGTTGCCGAGGAAGTCCACGCTCAGAAGTCACCGCGCCAGCGTCTTGCCGCCGGGGAATAATTGATCGGCAGGCCGAACCGGAAGTGTTGTAGCGCGTTGCGGATCATCCGTGGCGCGCTATACTTTGCGCGCCACTCCTGCTTGACGAAAGCTCTGCATGCCCAAGTCTCTGTTTCCTGCCGCCAGTGCTGAGGCGCGGTATCGCCTTGAGCAGGATCCCACCCTCAAGCTGATCAACGATTTTGACTGGTCGGCCAATGCCCTCGGCCCCATTGCCGAATGGCCCGAGAGCCTTCGTGGCGCCGTGCGTTTGATGATGCTGGCATCTACGCCCATGGTGATGCTGGTGGGGGAACGAGGCATCCTGATCTATAACAACGGCTATGCCCAGTTCGCCGGTAATCGGCACCCGGAAGTCTTCGGCATGCCAGCGCTCGAGGCTTGGCCGGAAATTGCCGAATTCAACCGGACCATAATCGAGCGTGGCCTGGCCAATGAATCCTGGGCACTGCGCGATCAGGAACTGCTGCTCAATCGT
Source organism: Devosia sp. (assembly GCA_028290245.1). Taxonomy (GTDB): domain Bacteria; phylum Pseudomonadota; class Alphaproteobacteria; order Rhizobiales; family Devosiaceae; genus Devosia. The sequence goes on from JAQGKG010000276.1 coordinate 10,191, forward strand.
CATGGCCAATTGGAAGCCTGCTGGATGGACCTGCACTATAGTCCGCTAGTCGGCGTGGACGGGCTCTCCATGGGCACACTGTGCATCGTCTATGAAACGACCGAGCGCATGCTCGCCGAAAAGGCACTGGCACGCAGCGAGGAGCGCCTGTCGCTCGCGCTCAGCGGGTCGAGCCTCGTCGGCACTTGGGATTGGGACGTGACAGAAAACGTCGTCACCTCCGACGACAAGTTCGCCGCGATGTTCAATCTCGATCCCCTGCGCGCAGGCCTGGGCGTGTCGATTGACGACTTTTTGGCGGCTATCCACCCTGAGGATGTCATCCGGGTCCGCGAGGAGATCGCGACTGTCCTGATCGACGGCTCATCCTATCGCAGCGAATACCGCCTCATCGGTGCCGACGGCTCGGTTCACTGGGTTATCGCTTCGGGCCGCCCTCGCATCGGCCCCGATGGCGTGGCCACCCGTTTTCCTGGCGTCATCGTCGATGTCACTGAACAGCGGCGCATATCCGATGCTCTGGCCGAGAGCGAAGTGCGCTTTCGCACTTTGGCTGACACCATGCCACAGATGGTCTGGTCGACCTTGCCCGACGGCTACCACGACTATTACAACGCTCGCTGGTATGAGTTTACTGGTGTACCTGTCGGCTCAACCGATGGCGCTGGCTGGAACAACATGTTCCACCCCGACGATCAAGAGCGCGCTCGGATCGTTTGGGAGCAGTCACTCGCGACCGGCGAGCCCTACCACATCGAATATCGCCTCAAGCACCACTCGGGCAATTACCGCTGGACGCTTGGTTTGGCCCTGCCGATACGCGATGCCGGCGGCCAGATCATTCGCTGGTTCGGTACCTGCACCGATATCCATGAAACGCGGCTTGTCGCCGAAGAACGCGAACTGGTGGCCCAGGAACTCAGCCACCGTATCAAGAACATATTCGCGGTGCTCACCAGCATCATCAGTCTCTCGGCTCGCAGCCGCCCTGAGGTGAAAGGCTTCGCCGAGGAGCTTCGGCAGCGCATCTACGCCTTGGGCGAGGCACATGACTTCGTCCGTCCGCACAGCCACGTCTCGCGTCCGCCGGAAAATCAGGGGTCGCTCCGCTCGCTGATCGAACGGCTGATGCAGCCTTATGGCGAGGGGCGGATCGTCTTCAGCGGCGAGGACACGCAGGTCGATGACGGCGCCGCCACTCCGCTGGCTTTACTGTTCCATGAGCTTGCTACCAACTCCGCCAAATACGGCGCGTTATCGCGCGACGGGGGCAGGGTGGACCTCGCCGGCAGCCAGTACGACGACCGCTACCATCTGTCGTGGAAAGAGTTGGGTGGACCAGCCGTAGCCGGAGTTGCTGGGCCTAATGGATTCGGCTCGCGCCTGATCACGCTCAGCGTCGAGGGACAAATGCGCGGTAGGCTGGAACGGATCTGGGAGGCAGATGGGCTTCGCGTCGAGATCGACCTGCCCATCGATGCGTTGCGGCGCTCGGCGCGCCTGCAAAGCTGAGGGTTAGCTGGCCTTCTCTCGCAGCGATGAGTTGAACAACTGCAGACGCTGCGGTGGCGTCGCTTCTGCAGCCTCGCGATGCGCTACCGCATAAGCCACAACGGCGCGCAATTCCTTGTCGCCAACTGGTTTGGGCAATACCCCCACCGTGCCGGGGACACCGTCGCCGAGCTGGGAAGGATTGGCGGTCATATAAACGACCGTGACGCCATGGGTCTCGGCAAGGATGCGGCCAATGCCAATGCCGGTCGGGCCGTCATGCAGGTTGATATCGACCAATGCCACGTCCGCTTGCGATGCCAGGGCCAGCGCGGATCGCTTATCGGATGCGATCCCGACTGGTGTGAATCCCATCTCCTCGACGACATGCTCGATTTCCGTCGCCACGAAGATTTCGTCCTCAACCACCAGTATACGCGTCATCTAACTACTCACTAAACATTCAGCCTTCGAAGCAACTCATCAACCCTCTTGGGGTTGCCGGCGGCAGTGCATATTCCTGCGCTGATCGATCAAATCTGCCGGCATGGGGTTACCAAAGTCACAACAACTAGGCCGCCGCATTTAGCGGAACCTTAACCCTAATGCCGCATGAATTGACCATTGACCACGAGTAACGGTCTGGAGAAAATCATGAAGCGCACCATCCTGGGTATTGCCACTATCGCCGCCCTCGGCATGACGCTTCCTTCGTCCGCGGCTGATTATAGCAATTTTCCCGAACTGCGTCCCGCTTACCCGGAAAGCTGGGAGACAAGCGACGCCAACCCGCTGCGTTTCGAAGCCGGCGTTCGATATTGGTATTCGATGGGTCATCAAGAGCACAATATCGGCACCGCTTCCCAGACGATGGACACCAAGACCTCATCGGGTGAGGTCTTCGCTCGCGTCGAAGACCCTTCCACGCAGACTTTTGCTGAGGCGTTCGGCGGCTATGGCATCTCCCACGGCGGCACGTACAGCAACAACGGCGGTGCGAGCAACGACCTGCTAGCTGCCCGTCTGGGCTATGTGGGAGCAGATTACGGCTGGCTTCCTTGGGGCAATGAGTCCGGGGGCTTCGGCTTCATAACCGGCTATCAATACACCAATGACTCCCCTGACACCGGCCGAGCAAGTTTCCGCGTTTCCCCTACGGTCGTGGACAACGGCGGCGGCATTTATTCAATTGGCGGCGGCGGCGATAGCAAGATCAACAATTTTGAAATTCACAGCCTCAAGCTTGGTCTTGCTGGCAAAGCGGATTTCGGTGGCTTCGATGTGCAAGGCGAGGCTGCAGCAATTCCTTATTCCTGGATAACTGGCACTTACGGCGCTTTCGCCATTCCTGGGCAGACATCGGCCTTCCAACAGGCTTCTGCCACGCAAATCAATGGCCACGCTTATGGCGCGACCGGCAAAGTCATGGTGGGTTTCCATCCGACGGAAAATTTGACGATCCGCGTCGGTGGCCGCGCGACTTATCTCAGCGGGCAATACGATACGACCTACGACGCGGTGAGGCTCGTTCCAAACGGTGTCAATCCTCCGACCTTGGCCACGCAGCGATACATCTCCAACAACAACCCGTTCAACATGATTCGATACGGCGCCCTGTTCGAACTCTCTGGCCGATTCTAGCGGCATCTCGTCCTCCCTCCCGCTTGCCCTCATCGGGGCGAGCGGCTAAGTCTTGCGCGCGCCCGGCCACCCGCTGCGGCGCGCCTGTTTTTCTCAATACCGGGTCGTATCATCGTGACAGACCGCCTCAGAATTGCGCTCGCCCAGCTCAATCCAAAGGTCGGCGATCTCGTCGGCAATCTCGCTCTCGCCCGCAAAGCTCTCGCCGATGCGCAGGCCGCATCAGCCGATATCCTGATGTTCAGCGAGCTATTCCTCAGCGGCTATTTCCCCGACGATCTGCTGTTCAAGCCAAAGTTCATCGCCGACGCCATGCAGGCCGCCCGCGATCTGGTCGCTGACACGGCCGGCACCGATGTCGTGCTGATCCTGCCCACCCTGTGGGTGGAAAAGACCGGCCTTCACAACGCGGTCCTCGTCGCCGAAAATGGCCAGATCATCGCCACCCGGCTC
>JAQGKG010000385.1 GCA_028290245.1 Devosia sp.
CCGGCACGCGCGAATCGGGATGCTCGGGCGGAAAGCTCTCTTCGTCGACGGCCATCAACGCGGCAAGATAGGTCGAAAACTCCTCGCCGCCGCCCCTGCGCAGGGCGCGCATAGCATAGCCGTCACCACCCGGCGCGCGGCCGAGCCCGAGGTCGATCCGGCCCGGAAACAGGCCTTCGAGCGTGCGATAGGCCTCGGCGATGCGCAGCGGCGCGTGGTTGAGCAGCATGACGCCGCCCGAGCCGATGCGGAGATTCTGCGTATGCGCCGCGGCGCTGCCGATCAGGATTTCCGGCACCGACGAGGCGATCGACGGCATGCCGTGATGTTCGGCATACCACAGACGCGTGTAGCCCAGCCGGTCGGCTTCCTGCGCCAGCAAAATGGTTTCCTGCATGGCCTGCGGGGTGGAGGTGCCCTCGGCGATAGGGGCAAGATCCTGCAGCGACAGGGCGAAGGGGGCAGCCATGGCAATTTCCTGTATGTCGTTTGCCCGGGTTCTATCGGCAAAATGCGATGAAAGCGAGACGCTTCGGCGCCTAGGCTACCTGTCCTGCAGCCCAGCCCGAGGCCCAGGCCCACTGGAAATTATAGCCGCCGAGCCAGCCGGTGACATCAACCACTTCGCCAACAAAATACAACCCCGGCACGTCGCGGGCGCCCATGGTTTTGGCGTCGAGATCGCGCGTATCGACGCCGCCCAGCGTTACTTCGGCGGTGCGATAGCCTTCCGAGCCGACGGGCTTGAGGCTCCACGCTTTGAGTTTGGCTTCCACCAGCGCCAGCTTCTTGTCGGAGAAATCGCCGACCATTCCAGTCATATCCAGCTCATCGCCAAGCAATCGCGCCAGCTTCTGCGGCAACACGCTGCCGATCACCGTCTGCACCTGAAGCCTAGGCGTTGCCTGGCGCGCGGCGCGCAGCACCTCGCCGGCATCTTGATGCGGCAGCAGGTCGACCTCGATGGCATCGCCCTCGCGCCAATAGGATGAAATTTGCAGGATGGACGGCCCCGACAGCCCGCGGTGGGTGAACAGCAATGCCTCTTCGAACTTGGTCTTGCCGTGGCTGACGATAGCGTCGGCGGCAATGCCGGACAGCTCCTTGAGCCGTTCCAGCGCGCCCGTCTCAAAGGTCAGCGGCACCAGCGCCGGTCGCGTATCGGTCAGCCTTAGTCCGAACTGCGTCGCCAGTTGATATCCGAGGCCCGTGGCGCCCATTTTGGGGATCGACTTGCCGCCCGTCGCGACGATCAGGCTGTCGCAGGTTACCGACGACGTGCTCAGTTGCACTGCAAAGCCGGTCTCTTCCCGCGCGACGCTCTCGACCTCGGTTTCCAGCACCATGGTCACACCGGCCTTGCGCATTTCGCCAAGCAACATGGTGTTGATCTGCGTCGCAGGCCCGTCGCAAAACAACTGACCTAAGGTCTTTTCATGGAAAGTGATGCCGTGGTCACGCACCATGGCAATGAACATTTCCGGCGTGTAGCGCGACAGTGCCGACAGCGCGAAGCGCGGGTTCTGGCTCAAAAACCGGTCGCGGCCCTTGTCCACCGTGGCGTTCACATTGGTGAAATTGCAGCGCCCGCCGCCAGAAATGCGAATTTTCTCGCCGGCATATTTGGCGTGGTCGACCAGCAGCACCGAACGACCGCGCCGGCCGGCTTCGATGCCCGCCATCATGCCAGCAGCACCGGCCCCGAGGATCACGACATCATAATGGGGCATGGCAACTCACCGCGTCAGTCCCGCAAACGGGAGCAAAGCGAGGGTCTTAGTCGAAGTGCCACACCGTGCCAATGGTGACCTTGGATGTGCTGGGCCCGGAAACGCCGGTCAGGCCTGGCTTGCCATCGAGGCGGCCGAGCAGCAATGCCTCGCCACGCAGGCTGGCCTGGCCCCACAGCGCATATTCCACGCCACCGCCGAGCACATAGGCGCCCTTGCCTTCGACCGCACCGATGCCGCCAGCGGCATAGACCTGCACGCCGGGGGTAGGCACGACGCCGAGCTTGCCGAGTGCCAGCAGGTCGAGGCCCGCATCGCCGGAGGTGTCGTAATTGGCGCCGAGCTGTACTTCGACACCGGCGCGGAACATCTCGCTGACCGCGTGATTGTAGCCGGCAAAGCCGCCCATCTCGAAGCGGCTGAGGTGCCAACCATTACCGTAGTCGTCAAAGAAGTTGAACTGTGGATCGGTCAGGCCGCCAATGTTGATACCGGCATAGCGGCCGGAGAAATCGGTCACCGGACCGGAATTGAACGTCGTTGCAGACGGAGCGCCGTCGAGCTGCCAGATGGCGCCCGAGGTAATGCGCATCGCCGAAATAGCCGAGATATTATTGCCGTTGGGCACCCGGCCAAGCTGGCCGATGCCGGCGGCTTCCAACCGCAGCGCCATGTTAGGCGTGACCATGACTTCGGCGCCGATGCCGGCTTCGAAAGCCCAGCTTTCGCCCAGGCGGCCCGCGCCACCCAGCACATAGATCAGCGTATTGTCACCCGCAGCAAAACCCAGCCGCGCCAGCGCCATCAACCGCAGATAGGCTGATGAGGAAAAGTCGGTAGCCACCGTCGCCTGGACTTCAGCGCCAGCGATGATGCCGGGAGCGATGGGCTGGTTCCAGCCGACGACACCGCCAAGCTCGGGGCGAATGTCGGCGCCCACGGTGTTGAAATTGTTCTTGCGAGCCGAGATCGGTCCGGCCAGCACACCAGCATAAAGCCCGTCGAAGGCGCTGGGTGCGGTCATATCGCTGGCCAGCTCGGGGCTGAAATACAGCGCGGTGTCCTGTGCCATGGCGCCAGTGCCCACCAGCATTGCCAAACCCAGACCCGCCGCAATTGCTGAACGCATAAACCACTCTCCGAAACCGTCGCCATCTCATGACCACAGGCGCTAACGCCGCAACAAAATACTGCGTTAAGGCCCTCTTAACACGCCGTTTGTTGCAAAGCCGCATCAATGTGCAACGCGCCTTTTGTCTAGCCCCAAGGCAATTGACTATTTCCTATTTGGGCGTATGACTTCGCCTGCTTTTCAAACCAAGCAGTCAATGATGGCCAGCGCTTTCGACATTGCGGACCTCGCAACCACCCGGCTCATCCCCGGTGGCGTCGCTGCACTCATGACCAAAACCACCAAAACCGCCTGACGCTTTTCCCCGGGTCGCCTCCCGACGGGGAGAGGCTCAAAGCACGAACCGCGATGCAAAGCATCGTGCGGGGGCGGAATTGGCAAGGGACTGGAGTTCCAAAAAAATGGGTTATCGCGTCGCAGTCGTCGGTGCCACGGGCAATGTGGGCCGTGAAGTTCTCAATATTTTAGCCGAGCGCAAGTTCCCCGCGGACGAAGTGATCGCGCTGGCGTCGTCGCGCTCGATCGGTCGCGAAATTTCCTTCGGCGACAAGATCCTCAAGGCCAAGAACCTCGACGATTTCGACTTCAAGGGCGTCGATTTCGCCATCATGTCGGCTGGCAGCACCATCTCCAAGGACTGGGCACCGCGCATTGCCGCCTCGGGCTGTATCGTCATCGATAATTCCTCCTACTGGCGCTACCATTCGGACGTGCCGCTGGTGGTGCCGGAAGTGAACGGCCATGTGCTCGATCGCTGGCTAGCCGATGCCAAGCGCAGCAACATCATTGCCAATCCGAACTGCTCGACCGCCCAACTGGTCGTGGCGCTGAAGCCGCTGCACGACTTTGCCAAGATCAAGCGCGTCGTCGTCTCGACCTACCAGTCGGTGTCCGGCGCGGGCAAGGATGGGGTCGATGAGCTGTGGAACCAGACCAAGGGCATTTTCGTCAACGACAGCCCGGGCAACGGCAACGTGTTTCCCAAGCAGATCGCCTTCAACGTCATCCCCCACATCGATGTGTTCATGGAAGACGGCTACACCAAGGAAGAGTGGAAGGTACTCGCCGAGACCAAGAAGATCCTCGATCCCAAGATCAAGGTGACCTGCACCGCCGTGCGCGTGCCGGTGTTCGTCGGCCATTCGGAAGCGGTCAACATCGAGTTCGAAAACCCGATTTCGGCTGACGAGGCCCGCGATATCCTGCGCGACGCGCCAGGTATTTCGGTGCTCGACAAGCGCGAGCCCGGTGGCTACGCGACCCCGGTCGAAACCGTCGGCGAATACGACACCTTCGTGTCGCGCATCCGCGAGGATTCGACCATCGAGAACGGGCTCAACATCTGGGTCGTCTCGGATAACCTGCGCAAGGGCGCCGCGCTCAACACCATCCAGATCGCCGAAGAACTGATCGCCCGCGGGTTGCAGTCGCGCAAGGCCGCCTGATTTCAGCAGGCCGCCATGCGTCTTTGGCGCTTCGCAACCGTAACGCGGTGACATAGACGGGGCAGGCAGCAATGCCTGCCCTTTGTTTTGGAATTCCCCATGCTCTCCCTTCGCGACCTTCTGCTGGCGCTGCTCGTGGTTTTGATCTGGGGGCTCAATTTCGTCTTCATCAAATGGGGCGTCGCAGAGGTGCCGCCGCTGCTGCTGACCGGGCTGCGCTATCTCTGCGCGGCACTGCCGATGGTGTTCTTCGTCAAGCGGCCAAAGGTCAAAATCGGCACGCTGGTCATCTACGGGCTGGCCATCGGTTTCGCCCAATTCGGGCTGCTGTTCTCTGCCATCAAGCTGGGCATGCCGGCGGGCCTCGCCTCGCTAATCATCCAGACCCAGGCCTTTTTCACCATCGCGCTGGCGCTAATGTTTCTCGGCGAAAAGCTGGGCCGCTGGCAGGGCATCGGAGCGCTAGTGGCCATTGTCGGCATTGTCGTCATCGCTACCGAACGCTTCGAGATCACCGCTCTGGTGCCGCTGTTGATGGTGCTGCTGGCGGCATTCTTCTGGGGCGTCGCCAATATCGCCTCCAAGAAGGCCGGACAGATCGACATGCTGTCCTTCGTAGTGTGGGGGAGCCTAGTGCCCATCGTGCCGCTGTTCGCGCTGTCGCTGCTGGTCGAAGGGCCGGCTGCCATCAGCGCTGCGCTGGTTGCGATTAGCCCGCGCACCATCGGCATCGTGCTGTTCAACGGCTATATCGCAACCATTGTGGGCTTTGGGCTGTGGAGCTATCTGCTCAAGCGCTATCCCGCCGGCCTGATCGCGCCGTTTTCGCTGCTGGTGCCAGTGTTCGGCATTGGCTTTGCCTATTTTTTGCTCGGCGAGGTCATCACCATGATCGAGGTGGTGGGGAGCATTCTGGTGTTTGCCGGGCTGCTACTCAATGTGTTCGGCGCGCGTCTGTTCAGGCGCAGGTTGACGGCCTAATGCCCATTCGCCACGTCCTTCTCGCGCTGCTGGTCGTCGCCATCTGGGGCTTCAACTTCGTCGTCATCAAGCTCAGCGTCGAAGCGCTGCCGCCGATTCTGGCGGCCGCCCTGCGCTTCGCCGCGGCCGCTTTTCCGGCCGTGCTGTTCGTGCGGCCGCCCAAGGCGCCGTTCTGGTTGGTGGTCGGCTACGGGCTGGCCTTCGGCTTTGCGTTGTATGGCTTCCTGAACCTGTCGATTGCCTGGGGCATGTCGGCGGGGCTGAGTTCACTGGTGCTGCAGACCCAGGCGTTTTTCACCATGGCGCTGGCCTTCGTCATGCTGGGCGAACGGCCGACCCGGTTCCAGGTCATCGGTGCGCTGGTAGCCTTTGCCGGCATCGGCGTCATCGCCGTCGAACGCATGGCGGCCACGGCCTTGCTGCCGTTGGGCATGACCTTGCTGGCGGCATTGAGCTGGGGCTTGGCCAATGTACTGACCAAGAAGGCCGGCCGGGTCAACGCGCTGGCCTTCACGGTTTGGGGTGCTCTGGTCGTGCCATTGCCGCTGCTTGGCCTGTCGCTGTTTATCGAAGGTCCCGAGGTGATCTGGGCTGCGCTTAGCGAGTTCAGTTGGTCCGACGCGGGGCTAATCGCGTTCCTCGCCTATCCGGCGACGCTGCTCGGCGGTGCAATCTGGAGCTGGCTGCTCGGCCGTCATCCGACCACGGTGGTGGCGCCGTTCACCCTGCTAGTGCCGATCACCGGCCTGTTGTCGGGCTATCTGGTGCTGGGCGAGGTCATCACACCGATCGAGATCGGCGGTGCACTACTGGTTATCGCCGGGCTGGTCGTGACGGTGCTGCGCCGCCCGCCACAGGCGATTCCGCCGGCTGCATAAGAAGATGGCCGCCCCGAAGGACGGCCATTTGGGGATTATTGCGGCGCGGGAACCGCATCCACAGGCGCATCGAGTGTCGGTGCGGCGGGGGCCGGCACGGCAGACGGCTGCAGGCTGTTGAGTTCGCCAGCAACAAGTCCACCGCTGCTATCGGCATCGGCAGTGTCGAATTCAGTCTGGTCCAGATCGGACCACACCACCTGTAGTTCGGCAAAGCTCAGTTCGCCGCTGGTGTCGGTATCGACATCGGCAAAAGTGGTCGGGGTCTGGGCGAAGGCTGCGGTAGTGGCAAGGCCAAGCGCGGCGAGACTAAGGGCAATCTTGTGCATCGATAACTCCGTGAATATCTGGCCGGTCAGCGGCCGGAGAGAAAAGCCACCCCAGGGAGACGTGGGGTAGCTTCTGTGCCCATGGGCTGGGCTTTAGTCAGTTAGCTGGCGGGCGCAACCGAGGCGGCGAGGGCCGCATATTCGTCGGCCGAAAGATCGCCACTGGCGTCCACGTCAGCAGCCGTGAAGGCCTCTTCGGTCAGGTCCGGCCAGGCAGCCTGGGCTTCGGCCAGTGAGATACTGCCGCTGACATCGGTATCCACCGACACCGCTTCGGTAGCAGCCTGCGCGAATGCAGCGGTCGACAGACCGAGAACGATAAGGGACGACAAAATGATCTTCTTCATGGGAGTTGAGCTCCAATGTTGGGGAGATAAAAGCGGCGATCGGTTAGCCGGTCACCGACGGGATGCTCTCCTGCAGTCCGTGAGAAACACAATGACTGGTCAATGTGTTTCGTGCGGGTCCGAAATTCGGCGCTGGCTGGAAACAATCGGGCC